>NZ_JAAHHM010000040.1:0-10939 GCF_010692445.1 Moorena sp. SIO3E8
CTTTTTTTGAGAAGACATCATGCCCTCAGCTGGTTCACTGTTACCGTGCTCATTGCATCCTCAAGGGATGGGGGTTAGGCATAGCCTAGTTGTGAAGAGTGTAATCGGATGAGCTGAGCATCGAGTGGGTCAGCGGTTCATCCTTCTGTTTCACCATTATCCGCAGCTGCTCAAGCATTTCTACCGCGCTGCACTAGGTTCCCCCCATGAAAGGAGACACTCTACATTATGACTTATTCTCATCGCCTACACCCCTGGGCCATCGTTCGCCTGTTACCAAAGATGCAGCGAGTTGTTGTTGGTCGCTTTCGCAATCGTTCTGATGCGGAAGGGCATTTAAAGGCTCTGAAACGATTAATGCCGGATGCTCAATTCATCATTGTTTTTGATCTAGGCGATCTTCCTAGGGAAGAAATGTAGAATTAAGAATGTAGAATGTAGAATTAAGAATGGAGAATTAAGAATTAAGAATTAAGAATGGAGAATTGAGAATTAAGAATTGATAATTGAGAATTAAGAATTGATAATTAAGAGGTTGTCTGAGAAGTCTCATTGGCTACATATAAGCCCCCTAAATCCCCCAAGTTTGGGGGACTTATACCAGCCAATTGATTCTTGTTCCCCCCAGAATTGGGGGGCTAGGGGGGCAAAATTCAGTATCAAAAAACTTTTCAGATATCCTCTAAGACGGCAGAATTTACAATTCTCAATTCTTCATTATTCCTTATTCATTCTTCCTTCTCAATTCTTCATTATTCCTTATCAATTATTCCTTATCAATTCTTCCTTCTTCATTATTACTTCTCAATTCTTCATTCTAAATGAGAAATTATCAAAGGAAAGCACTATGCTATTACAAGACAAAAAACGCTATTACACAGCAGACGAATATTTAGAACTAGAAGAAGCTGCTGATTATAAAAGTGACTATCGGGATGGAGAAATTGTACCGATGGCTGGAGGCACTACAAATCATAATAAAATTGCTCTCAATTTTGCAGCTAACTTGAAGTTTGCCTTAAAAGGACAAGACTACGATATTTATATCGGTGATGTGCGCTTGTGGATACCTGATTATCGCCAGTATACCTATCCTGATCTTATGGTAATTAAGGGGAAACCCATCTATACCGGAAAAGGTAAGACTACTGTCATGAATCCCTTGCTAATTGTTGAAGTCTTATCTAAATCTACCAGAAACTATGACCAAGGAGAAAAATTTCTCTACTATCGATCAATTCCCCAATTCAAAGAATATATATTGATAGACCAAGCCAGATATCATGTGATTCAACATACCAAAACCAGTGAAGGACAATGGTTACTCACTGAGCAAACCGCAGAAAATGGAATTTTGGAATTAAGTACTATCGACTTTAAACTTAACTTTAGTGATATTTACGAAGGCGTTAATTTTGAAGAGGATGATGAAGGTTAGAAAGTTGAAAGTTGAGGGTTGTTCGCGTAGCGTGGCCAATAGGCCAAGGTTAGAAAGTTGTTCGCGTAGCGTGGCCAATAGGCCAAGGTTGTAAGCTTGTAAGGTTGTAAGTTGTTCGCGTAGCGTGGCCAATAGGCCAAGGTTGTAAGCTTGTAAGTTGTCAAGTTGCCTCTTGCCTCTTGCCTCTTGCCTGCTCCCTGCTCCCTGCTCCCTGCTCCCTAAAACCAAAAAATTTGTACCTCACCTAATTGACAACAGCTATACATATGTATCTCACCCATTTCGGCGCAAACAGCTGGCTACTGGAACTCCCAGAGCAACGGATTCTGATTGACCCCTGGTTAGTAGGTTCATTGGTCTTTGGCAACCAACCTTGGTTCTTTAAAGGGGACAAACCCGAAGCACTTAACAGCATTCCCGATAAAATTGACCTAATTTTGCTCTCCCAAGGCTTAGAAGACCACGCCCATACCCCAACCTTGGAAAAATTAGACAAAACTATTCCAGTGGTGGCCTCTACTAGTGCAGCAAAGGTAGTCAAACAGCTAGGTTATACCCAGGTAACTACCCTTACTGCTGGTGAAACCGTTGCGTTAGGAGATCACATAGAAATCCGAGCCTTGCCAGGAGCACCCATTGGTCCATTCCAGCAGGAAAATGCCTATCTGATCAAGCAGTTGGATAGTGGTAAAAGTCTTTACTACGAACCTCATGGCTATCCCCCTGCTGAAGTCAAGGATTATGCCCCAGTTGATATCGTGATTAGCCCAGCGGTGACCTTAGAATTACCGTTACTAGGGCCAGTCATTCAAGGCCATAAAACAGCACTGCAGTTGGCGCAATGGTTACAACCCCAAGTCTTTCTGCCCACAGCAGCCGATGAAATTGTAGAGTATCAAGGGGTTTTGGCTTCTGTGCTGCGGGAAGTGGGGAGTCTCGAAGAATTGCGATCGCAACTCCTCCAGCAGAACCTGCCTACCAAAGTCATCACTCCCAAACTAGGGGTTTCGTTGGAGTTATAGGAAGGGAATCGGGAATCGGGAGTGGGGAATCGGGAATCGGGAATCGGGAATCGGGAATCGGGAATCGGGAATCGGGAGTGGGGAATCGGGAACAGGGAACAGGGAACAGGGAACAGGGAATAGTTAAAAAATCCTGTGTACCTGATTAGATTAGAAAGCGCTATACTTTCCTGATCTCCCACACTCCACATCTCCCCATCTCCCCATTTCCCCATCTCCCCATCTTCCCACACCCCACACCCCACACCCCACACCCCACACCCCACTCTCCACACCCCACACCCCACACCCCACACCCTTGTCTCTTCATCTGAAAGCGCTAAAGTATCATAGTGTCCCACATCAACAGCGAGAAGATCCAAAATGCTGGAGTTGTATCAATTTGAACTGTCCCAATACTCAGAGAAAGTACGACTGATTCTGGATTACAAAGAGCTGGACTATCGCAAAATTGAGGTAACCCCAGGAGTAGGACAGTTAGAACTATTCCAACTGTCTGGTCAAAGTAAGGTACCAGTGCTAAAAGATGGGGATACCGTGATTAGCGATTCCACTGCGATCGCAATGTATTTAGATCGCAAATATCCCGACAAACCCATCATCCCTACCGATTCCAAAGAACGAGGACTCTGCTTACTGATCGAAGAATGGGCAGATGAATCCATTGGTACCAAGAGCCGGAAAGTGGTCTATGGCGCATTGAGCCAAAATCCCGACTTCCGCAAATCCGTCTTACCGAACCAAACCCCTGATGTGCTCAAAACAGTAGTTGGTTCGGTACCCTCGGAATTTTTAGATATTCTAGGGTTTGGTGTCGGTTGTGGCACTGATGCCGTCAAGGAAGCCAAAGATGGTCTCAAGCAAGACCTAGAAGCCTTGAGTCTGTTACTCCTGGATAGTCCTTATCTAGTCAGCAACTCCCCTTGCTTAGCAGATTTTGCCGTAGCTGGTTTAAGTCTGCTCCTGAAATTCCCCGATGGGAATTATCTCGATATCCCCCAGCAATATAAAGGTCAAGGGATTCCTGGCTTTGCCGATAGTAACCTCTATGAAACCTTTTTTGCTTGGCGCGATCGCATTTATGCTGATTATCGCAAACCCTTAGTTTCCAATACTCCCAGCGATTCTCAACCCACATCAATTGATATCGAGTAATCATAATTGACCGTAAGCAGTCAGCGGTCAGCTATCAGCTATCAGCTGATAGCTGATAGCACCTCAAGTAGCACCTCAAGTAGCGCATTAGCTGATAGCTGAAAATTCTTCAGGTCGGACATTTCAAACTATCTTAATTTATAGTTAAATTTATTTAATTCTCGATTTAGGCTAGCTAATCTCTAAAGAAAAATAATTCAATGACTCCCTTGAATCGTTAACTCTGTTTAAAAACTTTTCCCGACTCCCGACTCCCGACTCCCGACTCCCGACTCCCGACTCCCGACTCCCCATAACCCAAATGATTTAGGATTGCAATAGTCCTAGAATTATGGTAATGGATTTAAGTCAACCTTTAGGTTCAGTTATTCAAGGCTCTCTGTCTGCTGGATTGGAAGTGCGATTACACCCCGATGTCTCCGTAGAAGATATGCGGGTGGGGAAATTTCTGGTGGTTCAGGGAATGCGATCGCGTTTCTTCTGTATGCTCACCGATGTATCTTTGGGAACCTCCAGTCAGCGGATTCTGGTTAATCCTCCTAATCCCAATGATGACTTTCTACGGGATGTACTCGCAGGTAGTGGCACCTACGGTACGATTAATCTAACCCCCATGCTAATGTTTACGCCACAAAAGTCCCAATCACAACAGTCAGTGGAACTAAATGGAAAAAGTCCCTTAGGCTCCTTTCAAGCTCAAAGTAGCGAAGAGATGGAATTGTTACCAGTAAAAACAATTCCCAGCCACTTTTCTCAAGTCTTCGATGCTAGTGAACGGGATTTTCGGGCAGTCTTTGGCTCAGAAGATGACCCCCATCGCCGGAATTTTTCCGTTGGTCAACCCCTTGACATGGAAGTACCCATATGCATTGACTTGGATCGGTTTGTGGAACGGAGTAACGGGGTTTTTGGTAAATCTGGCACTGGTAAATCTTTTCTAACTCGGCTACTGCTATCTGGGATTATCCGTAGGCAAGCAGCAGTAAATTTAATTTTTGATATGCACTCGGAATATGGCTGGGAAGCCGTATCGGAAGGGAAACAATTTAGTACAGTCAAAGGATTGCGCCAGCTTTTTCCATCCCAGGTACAAGTTTATACCCTCGACCCAGAATCCACCAGACGACGAGGGATTCGGGATGCCCAAGAGCTTTATCTAAGTTATGACCAGATTGAAGTAGAAGATATTAACCTAGTCCGAGGAGAGTTAAATCTTTCTGAAGCTAGTCTAGAAAATGCCATTATTTTACGCAATGAATTTGGCAAATCCTGGATTGTACAATTGTTATCCATGACCAATGAAGAAATCCAGGAATTTTGCGAAGTAAAACGAGGCAACAAATCCTCAATTATGGCATTACAGCGCAAATTAAGCCGATTGGATGAATTAAAATATATCCGCAGTGCTTGTCCCCATAATTATGTCAAGCGAATTTTAGAATCTCTCGATGCCGGGAAGCATGTTGTCGTAGAATTTGGTTCCCAATCCAACATGCTTTCCTATATGTTAGCTACTAATTTAATTACCCGTCGTATTCATAGCAGTTATGTCAGAAAAGCCGAGATATTTTTGCAGTCAAAAAATGCCAGCGATCGCCCCCGTCCCCTAGTGATTACCATTGAAGAAGCCCACCGTTTCCTAGATCCAGCCACAGTAAGGCAAACAATTTTTGGGATTATTGCCCGTGAAATGCGCAAGTATTTTGTAACCTTGTTAGTCGTAGACCAGCGTCCTTCTGGCATTGATAACGAAGTCATGTCTCAAATTGGAACTCGGATTACTTGTTTACTAAATGATGATAAAGATATTGAAGCAATTTTTACTGGGGTGTCTGGTGGCCAAAGTTTGCGTTCGGTCTTAGCTAAGTTAGATTCTAAACAACAAGCCTTAATTTTAGGACATGCAGTACCAATGCCAGTCGTAGTCAAGACTCGTGCTTACGATCAACAATTTTATCAGGAAATTGGGGAGCTAGATTGGCAACAAAAGTCCGATCAAGAGGTATTTTTAGCAGCCCAATTAGCTAGGGAAGATATAGGGTTTTGAGATCAGCGGTCAGTGGTCAGCGGTCAGTGGTCAGCTATCAGTGGTCAGTAGTCAGTAGTCAGTAGTCAGTGGTCAGTGGTCAGTGGTCAGTGGTCAGTGGTCAGTGGTCAGCCGTTGGCCTTTGGCACCTCAACTAGCGTGGCACCTCAACTAGCGTGGCACAGGCTAGAAGTCTGTGACCCATAAGCTAAAAGCTGATCACTGATAGCTGATAGCTGATAGCTGATAGCTGATAGCTGATAGCTGATAGCTGATAGCTGATAGACGAACTTTTCTAGTATGCTGAAGATATGATCCCATAAGGGTTACGAGACGTGGCAAATGCCCGATCTGGTAACATCAGGGCTTAATTCCCCTGTGATTCATCCGGGGGAGAATTTAAAAGGAGATTAAAACTTGAGGAACCAAAATCCACAAAATTGGCAATCTTTAGTCGGGGGGATTATCGCAGCATTAGTTATTCTCCTCACCTTTAATTGTTTTGTAATCATTAATCCTGGTCAGGCTGGAGTCCTTAGTATTTTGGGTAAAGCTAGAGATGGCGCTCTGCTTGAGGGTCTCCACTTCAAACTGCCCTTCGTCTCTATAGTCGATGTGTATGATGTCACCGTACAGAAGTTTGAAGTCCCAGCCCAGAGTTCCACAAAGGATCTTCAGGATTTGACCGCTCGATTTGCCATCAACTTCCGCCTCGATCCCAGTCAAGTGGTTAGCATCAGGCGAAAACAAGGAACTCTACAGAATCTAGTGGCCACAATTATTGCCCCTCAGACTCAAGAGTCATTTAAAATTGCTGCCGCACTTCGTACTGCTGAAGAATCCATTACTCAACGGAGTCAGTTAAAGGAAGATTTTGATAAGGCTTTGGGCGAAAGGTTAGCCAAGTATGATGTCCAAGTATTGGATACTAGTGTCATTGACCTGAATTTTTCTAGGGAATTTGCCAAGGCAGTTGAAGAAAAACAGGTAGCTGAACAACAAGCCCAACGAGCTGTCTATATAGCACAGCAGGCTGAGCAAGAAGCTCAAGCAGAAATTAATCGCGCTCAGGGTAAAGCAGAAGCTCAACGACTTTTGGCCGAAACCCTCAAAGCTCAAGGGGGTGAACTGGTGCTCCAGAAAGAAGCGATCGCAGCTTGGCGAGAAGGTGGGGCTCAGATGCCTAAAGTTCTAGTTATTGGTGGTGATAGGAATAGCAGTGTTCCCTTTATCTTTGACCTAAACAACGTACCTCAATAGCATCAAAATGTCAATAAAATTATCAAAAACTCTTTAATTTAATGCTAGTTACTAGTGGGACGTTTGATAGTTTGCAGTTGAGTATTAGTAGTTAAATTACAACTACAAAAACCCGTTTTCTATCTAGAAAGCGGGTTTTTTAAAAATAAATTTATAGCAGTCGAAGTAAAGCTTAAGACATATTTATTTTACCTGTTACCTACTCCCTACTCCCTATTCCCTATTCCCTACTCCCTACTCCCTACTCCCTACTCCCTTTCCTATAAATTTTTCATGAGTATTTTCACCCTACAATCCGTTCGCAAAGACTTTGGGATTAAAGAAATCCTCAAAGAAGCTACCTTTAGTCTAGATCCTATGGATAAAGTTGGTTTAATTGGCACTAATGGTTCAGGCAAATCGACCCTATTAAAAATAATTGCTGGTCTTGAGCCCATTGATGCTGGTCAACTCTCCATTAATCCCAAAACTAAAATTGTTTACTTACCCCAACAACCAGACTTAGATGACAATCATACCGTTTTAGAGCAAGTGTTTGCTGATAGTGGTCAGCAGATGACTCTGATTCGTGAGTATGAAGAACTTTCCCAGAAATTAGCTCACAATCCCGAGGATAACCAACTGCTAGCACAGCTATCAAGTGTAACCCAGCAGATGGATGCCACAGGAGCTTGGGAACTAGAAACAAAGGCAAAAATTATTCTAAGTAAATTAGGAATAGTTGATTTTGATGCTCCCATTGGTCAGTTGTCTGGTGGCTATCGTAAACGGATTGCATTAGCAGCCGCCTTGCTAGCGGAACCAGAAGTATTGTTAATGGATGAGCCCACAAACCATCTCGATGCCATGTCCGTAGAGTGGTTACAGAGTTACCTAAATAGTTATCGTGGAGCAATCTTACTGATTACTCACGACCGCTATTTTCTAGACCAGGTCACCAACCGCATTATCGAAATTGACCGGGGAGACCTGTATACTTACTCTGGCAACTATTCCTACTATTTAGAGAAAAAAGCCTTAGCTGAAGAATCAGCCATCAGTACTCAACGGAAACATCAAGGGGTATTGCGCCGAGAGTTAGAATGGCTCAAACGGGGTCCAAAGGCTCGCAGTACCAAGCAAAAAGCTCGAATTGACCGTATTCACGACATGCAAGCCAAAGAGTTTAAACAAGCTCAGGGTAAAGTAGAAATTTCTACCCCTGGTCGTCGAATTGGCAAGAAAGTAATTGAGTTAGACAATGTTTCTAAAGGCTATGACGGTAGAATTATGGTCAAAGATTTTACCTACGAATTTAGTCCCGATGACCGAGTTGGCATCATAGGTGGGAATGGGGTAGGGAAATCTACCCTAATGGATATTATTACTGCACGCATTCAGCCCGATTCTGGTAACGTTGAAATTGGGTCTACCATTTATATCGGTTACTTTGACCAGCATTCAGAAGATTTGCTCGAAGCTCTTAATCAAAATCAGCGAGTAATTGATTACCTAAAAGACGTAGCAGAGTATGTCACAACCGCTGATGGTACATTAATTACTGCCTCACAGATGCTGGAGCGTTTCTTATTTCCTCCCAACCAACAGTATGCACCAATTCATAAGCTTTCCGGAGGAGAGAAACGTCGCTTGTTTCTGTTACAAGTACTGATGAGTTCTCCCAATGTACTTATTCTTGACGAGCCCACCAATGATTTAGATGTACAAACTCTAGCTGTACTGGAGGAGTATCTAGAAGGGTTTAATGGTTGTGTGATTATTGTCTCCCACGACCGCTATTTCCTAGACCGCACCGTCGATAAAATCTTTGCCTTTGAATCTGAGGGTAACATACGTCAGTATCCTGGTAATTATTCCCTTTATATCGATAAAAAGCGAGAAGAAGAGGCAAAACTAGCCCAACAGATGGCTCAGACTCAAAGTAAAAAGCCTGAATCCTCTAAGGTCGAGGCCTCCACAAAAAAATCATCCAGTAATAACAAACCCCGTCGGCTGTCTAATTGGGAAAGGCGGGAATTCGAGAAACTCGAAAGTCAGATTCCCCAACTGGAAGCTCAGAAAGCTGAGTTGGAGAAAACCCTATATCAATCCCCTCCCAAAAATACCAGTGAAGTCCAGAAACTTTATCAGACCTTAGAGGCGTTGACTCAAGAAATTGATACAGCAACTGAGCGTTGGATGGAGTTGGCCGAACGGGAATCTTAAATCACTACCGTTGCGATTGGCCTATGGCCACGCTACCCTTTACCCTAGGTCACCCGGGGCGCGTTCCCATAACTTAGATCACCATCGCTGTAATTCTACCGTTGCGCTCCTACCGTTCCATACGCATAATTAAGCTAACAACCCTTGTGATTGGCCGTTCGGGCAGCGTCGGGCTTTGCCCGAAAGGCGACGCTAACCGACCCATAATTGAGCTAACTACCGTTGAGTAAGCATAATCTATACCATAATCTATAAGAACCATCTCAGGGGGTGACAAGCTAATTAAAAATCTTACAGGGGTTAGGTTAATGGGGTTAGGTGAAGCGTGAAGATTGCCCTTACGGGATGGATTGATTAAAACTATCATTGACGTTGTATGGTTAAAATTGCTTCAATTGCTGGCAAATACAAATGACTCCGATGGGCTCATTTTACCCAACACCTAAAACCTAAAACCTAACACCTATCTAGGTTTGAGCTTTCTTGTCACCCCGTGAGAAAAACCATAAATCAATAGTGATCATTTTTGATGCCATATTCCCGACTCCCGACTCCCGACTCCCGACTCCCGACTCCCGACTCCCGACTCCCTCGCATAATTTTTCCAAAAACTTATACATTATCGAAACACCAATATATACATATAGCTGAAATACTAAATATAGCAGTTGAGTGGTAAAACCCTTAATGTTACCCCTTACTCAATCCCTATTTCCGTTTTTGCACAGTTACTTTAATGTGATGGGTGCATCTCAATGCATTCATTGAGATGCACCCTAGATACCCTAAGCCAATTGTTAAAATTTTTATTCCCTGCTCCTTGCTCCCTGTTCCCTTTGGTATAGACATAATTGAAAATTAAACAAATTAATAAATAAGGCACTAAGCAGGCGCACAAAATTAATTACACATTTTTAACAACTCAAAGCCTTACAATGTAAGGTTTATAGAAATTGCGAGTAGGTAATTAATTCTGTGTAGGTGCTTATAAGTAGAGGCGTTCCATGGAACGCCTTTCTTTATGTTTTTTTTATTATGAATAATTACTTATGCTCCTATGGTTGGATTAATGTGTCGTATTCAAAGAAATTGTAATGGTTTTAATCAAGTATAAGCTCAGTTTAAAGTTTCTGTGAATTATCCCCAAACTATAGTAATTGGTATTGACACCCATGGTCATCTTTTTCTACCATTGAGTAAATTAACCCCACAGCAATAATATAATCTTCTCTCACAATAAAATCACAATTACTGATTTTATTGGAATCAATAAACTACAGCAATAATAATCAAACTACCAATCAATACAACTATATAGTTGCCAGATTACTCAATAGTGTAATAGGCAAATACGATAAACAAAGTTAATTCACTTCAGTCAATCAATCCTAATAAATTTAAAATAATGACATTCTTTCATAACCGCCAACAAACCACAAACAGATTCCTACAATCCAGAAATTTTCAGGGTAATTATTTCCAGGGCAACATTGGTAGATTTGGCTTTGGTAGATTTGACTTTGGTGATCGCTGGTTTAATAATCATGGACATAACTGCTTTGACCTTGACGAACCTAGACGCTCTTTGAACTTCAATCCTGTCAATCACCAAACTGGTGAAATCGGCAACAAAGTCTGGCTTGATGCTAATGGTAATGGCATTTTTGATCAAGGAGAAACAGGAGTTGAAGGCGTTAAGGTTACTTTGACCGGGGCTGGTAACGATGGCATCTTTGGCACTAGCGATGATATCACCAAGGTCAGAACCACTAATTACAACGGTCACTTCAAGTTTAAAAACCTTGCTGCGGGGGACTACAAACTCACTTTCTC
>NZ_JAAHHM010000040.1:11039-56123 GCF_010692445.1 Moorena sp. SIO3E8
TGACCGGGGCTGGTAACGATGGCATCTTTGGCACTAGCGATGATATCACCAAGGTCAGAACCACTAATTACAACGGTCACTTCAAGTTTAAAAACCTTGCTGCGGGGGACTACAAACTCACTTTCTCTGATTTACCATCTGATTTAAACTTCACCACTGCCAATGTTGGTAATCAGGAGTCAAAAGATTCTGACGTTATTGATCCCAGCACTGGTATGACAGATGTGATTACCTTAAAGGCTGGGGAAAGTAACAAGAAAGTTGATGCTGGGTTGGTAGAAATTCCAAAAGCAGAAATCGGCAACCAAGTCTGGCTTGATGCTAATGGTAATGGCATTTTTGATCAAGGAGAAACAGGAGTTGAAGGCGTTAAGGTTACTCTGACCGGGGCTGGTAACGATGGCATCTTTGGCACTAGCGATGATATCACCAAGGTCAGAACCACTAATTACAACGGTCACTTCAAGTTTAAAAACCTTGCTGCGGGGGACTACAAACTCACTTTCTCTGATTTACCATCTGATTTAAACTTCACCACTGCCAATGTTGGTAATCAGGAGTCAAAAGATTCTGACGTTATTGATCCCAGCACTGGTATGACAGATGTGATTACCTTAGAGGCTGGGGAAATTAACCATGAAGTTGATGCTGGGTTGGTAGAACGTCCAGCAGAAATCGGCAACCAAGTGTGGCTTGATGCTAATGGTAATGGCCTTTTTGATCAAGGAGAAACAGGGCTTGAAGGCGTTAAGGTTACTTTGACTGGGGCTGGTAACGATGGCGAGTTTGGCACTAGCGATGATATCACCAAGGAGACAACCACTAATAACAACGGTAACTTCAACTTTAAAAACCTTGCTACCGGCGACTACAAGCTCACTTTCTCTGATTTACCATCTGATTTAAACTTCACTACAGCCAATGTTGGTAATCAGGAGTCAAAAGATTCTGACGTTATTGATCCCAGCACTGGTATGACAGATGTGATTACTTTAGAGGCTGGGGAAATTAACCATGAAGTTGATGCTGGGTTGGTAGAACGTCCAGCAGAAATCGGCAACCAAGTCTGGCTTGATGCTAATGGTAATGGCCTTTTTGATCAAGGAGAAACAGGGGTTGAAGGCGTTAAGGTTACTTTGACTGGGGCTGGTAACGATGGCGAGTTTGGCACTAGCGATGATATCACCAAGGAGACAACCACTGATAACAACGGTAACTTCAACTTTAAAAACCTTGCTACCGGCGACTACAAGCTCACTTTCTCTGATTTACCATCTGATTTAAACTTCACTATAGCCCATGTTGGTGACGATGAATCGAAAGATTCTGACGTTATTGATCCCAGCACTGGTATGACAGATGTGATTACTTTAGAGGCTGGGGAAATTAACCATGAAGTTGATGCTGGGTTGGTAGACCTAACTCCTTCTGGATCAGTCCCGATTCTACAAAATGGCACTTACCAACTTTCCAATCACCCAGATGGTAATGGTATTCATTATAAGGATGGCAGTCCTTATGGTCTAGTTATGACTGGCTTGTTGCGTGATGACTTGCAAAGCGGTGAAGGTGACTTCAGCCTGTTTAACTTCGAACATCCTGATGCCAATATGCGGATGAGTGTGAATGGAAACAAAATCCGGATCTTTGGTACGGCTTTTGCTAACTTAGATGCAAAAGACAACTTCGACAAATCTGACGACTACGATGATACCGATGGTTTGTGGCAAATTGACTTTACTTACCATCAGGATCACGTTAACCAAATCAGTGATGATGATGATTTATTTGTCGATAAGAACTTCGCTGGACAAAATACAGGTACTATCAAGCAACTGTATGGTAAGCAGCTTAAATTTGATCTGAGTGACTACGCTGGCCAGAAGGATTTCAGTTTCCAGCTTGGGAATGAAACCAATGATCAGGGTCATCGCAACTTTGATGGGATTTCTGGCTGGGGTTGGTTGAAGCACTCCAATGCTGAAGAATACATCCCTGATTCTGATTGGTTGTTTACAGTTAACCCGGACAAGCTGATTAACGAAGCACCTGAATTCAGCAATCTGCCTCAGAATGGTATTATCCCTATCATCGAGGATGACATCAACGTAATTGATATCAATGCCACTGATGATTACGATGCTGAAGCCCAAGGGCTACAATACTCGATTGTCGGTGGTCCGGATCAAGACTTATTCAACATTGATCAAGATACAGGGGAGCTCTCTTTCAAAGATGCTCCCAACTTTGATAATCCTCTTGATCACGATGGTGACAACAAGTACAATTTCAAAGTACAAGTAACTGACTTGGATGGGGCATTTACCGATAAAGATCTCTCGGTGATGGTGAATCCGTTGCCTACCCCGAATTCTCCTCCTGATGCGGTGAATGACAGCGACAGCACCTTTGTTAACACCCCTGTCACTATCAATGCCTTAGCCAATGACTCTGACCCCGATGGGGATGCTATTTCGGTTATTTCCTTGAATGGTCAGTCTATCAGTACTGGTGAAACCATCAATACTAACAATGGTTCGGTCACCTTGCTGGATAATGGACAACTCAGCTTTACTCCCAATCCCGACTTTGTGGGTAACGAGAGCTTCACCTACGAGATCAGCGATGGTAACGGTGGTACTGATACTGCTACAGTAACTGTGGATATTCAACCGAACCCTGTACCTAACACTGGCACCATTGTTGGGTCAAGCTCCATCACTGAAGGCAGTAACGCTCATTATCAAGTCAAGCTAGATGGTGTTGTTGATGAAGACACTTATGTGACGATTAAAATCAACAACGGGACAGCGAACCTAGCGGACGGCTTCAGGTTAGATCGGGTTGACTACCTAAGCAATCGAGTTACCTACAATGTCCAACTTGGCGAAGAAGGTCAATTGTACACAGCAATTGATACCGACCGTTCTCAAGCCGGAGATGCCTGGAATGTTGGTTACACTGGTTTCTCTGGAAGCCTTTATGAGTTACCGGTAGGCGTGGACAGTCTGACCGATGACTTCCAAGTATCTGGAGCCGAGGGCAATCACCTTGTGGTCAAGATTGATGCTGGCAGCGATACCTCTAATTCCTTCACCATTGATGCTCTCAAAGAAATCCAGTTTGGTAAGTATTTTTCTGGCATCACAGCCACTGAAAGTACAGAGGACTTCAGCCTCACCATTGATAAGATCGGCGACAATGTAGTGAACAGTGGTCACAAGACAATTGAGATCATAGACAACTACGCTGTCTACTCACCTATTGCCTTTGACCTAAATGGTGACGGCATTCAAACCCTAAGTATTGATAAAGGGGTTGAGTTCGATATGCTTAACTCCGGCGGCAAGGTTAACACTGGTTGGCTTTCTGGAGAAGATGGCTTCCTGGCCATTGACAATGATGGCGACGGTGAAATCAGCTCCCGTGCGGAACTATTCGGTGCCGGTGTGGGTGAGGGCTTTGCCAAACTCGAGACCTTCGACTCTAATGGTGACGGCTTAGTCAATGAAAAGGATGCTCTGTTTGGGGAACTCAAGCTCTGGCAAGACAGCAACGAAAACGGTATCACTGACCAAGGTGAGCTACTTTCCCTTGAGTCTAAGGGCATCACTGACCTAAATACAGCTTACACCAATGTCTTCAGCACTGATGCTATGGGCAATATTCATGGTGAGCATAGTACTGCTGTGTTGAACGGTAACACTATCAAAATGGTGGATGTTTACTTCCAGGTTGAGGTTTAAGGCCGGGCGCGGGTAGGTTGGGAAGTCCGCGAACTAACGGTTGTTGTCTTCCCCACTCGCCCTTTGCCTCAAAACAGGGGTAAGAAAATTGACTGTACCTCATAACTATGAGAACTGCTCTATTTCTACCATGCCTTGGTAGTAGATTCCCGAAGATTCCGAAAAATACTAGGGATTAACCTTCTTATGAACTACAGTCATGATGAATTTTTGTTACGATCGCCAAAAACATCCTGGATCGTAAACTCTATCACTAGATTTATTGCATCAATCATCCTTTTGCCCCCCTAGCTCCCCAAGTCTGGGCAGGGGATAATCGGGGCTTGGCACCATTGATGCAAGAGGTCTACTGTAGGTGGCGGTTTCCAGGGATAATCTGCTGTAGATGGGAAAACTGAGAAGGACTAATGGTCAAAGGAACAGGGGAATCCCTGTCAGCCAAACTTCTCTAGTCAACCCGACAGCAACTTGGGATCAGGACTAAAAGTCCCCAGCTAAAATTTTCCTTGGAGACATCTTAATGCTGCGACTCGAACACATTAGTAAAGTATACCCCACTGGCGAAGTTCTAAAGGATGTCAACTGGGAAGTTAAACCAGGCGATCGCATTGGCTTAGTTGGCGTCAACGGTGCCGGGAAATCTACCCAACTAAAAATTATTGCTGGAGAGATGGAACCCACCAGCGGTGTTGTTATCCGTCCTGCCAGTCTTCATATCGCTTACCTCACCCAAGAATTTGAAGTAGACCCAACCCGCACGGTTTCAGCAGAATTCTGGACGGTATTTAAGGAAGCTAACCAGGTAAACGAGGAAATCCTACAAGTGCAAAACGCCATGGAAATGGCTGATGAAGCAGAATTGGAAGGACTGATTAGAAAGCTAGATAGGTTGCAGCGCCAATTTGAAGCCCTTGATGGTTATGGCTTACAAGCAAAAATTGACAAGATCTTGCCGGAGATGGGATTTGAGCCACAGGATAGCGATCGCTTAGTGAGTGCTTTCAGTGGTGGCTGGCAAATGCGCATGAGTTTAGGCAAAATCCTGCTCCAGAAGCCAGACGTCCTACTAATGGACGAGCCGACTAACCATCTTGACTTGGAAACCATCGAATGGTTGGAAAAGTATCTCAAGGGTCTGAAGACCCCAATGGTAATAGTATCTCACGACCGGGAGTTTCTTGACCGCCTCTGCACCCAAATTGTGGAAACCGAACGGGGTGTCTCGACTACCTACCTAGGCAATTACTCAGCTTATCTCCAGCAGAAAGCCGAGATGCAGGCAGCTCAACTGAGTAGCTACGAGCGTCAACAAAAGGAAATAGAAAAGCAGCAAGCCTTTATTGAGCGTTTCCGTGCTAGTGCAACCCGGTCTACCCAAGCCAAAAGCCGAGAGAAACAATTAGAAAAAACTGAACGGATAGAAGCCCCCACTGCTAATCTCAAAACCCTGAAATTCCAATTCCCTCCTGCCCCTCGTAGTGGTGTTGAGGTAGTCAAAATCAAGGATTTAGTCCATGACTATGATGACAAGATTTTATTTCTGGGAGCAGACTTGTTGATTGAACGGGGCGATCGCATAGCCTTCATCGGTCCCAATGGTTGCGGTAAATCCACCTTACTCCGCATGATCATAGGAAAGGAACAGTCCACAGAAGGAATAGTAACACTAGGCAAACACAATGTCATTCCTGGTTACTTTGAGCAGAATCAAGCAGAAGCCCTAGAATTAAGCAAAACCGTCATGGAAACCATCCATGATGAAGTCCCAGACTGGAAAAATCAGGAAGTGCGTACCCTATTGGGACGGTTTCTGTTTACTGGGGACACGGTATATAAAAAGGTTGAGTCCCTTAGTGGAGGGGAAAAAGCCCGCCTGGCCTTAGCCAAAATGCTCCTTGCTCCCGCTAATTTACTAATTCTGGATGAGCCGACTAATCACCTGGATATCCCAGCCAAAGAAATGTTGGAGGAAGCACTCGGTACCTATGATGGTACAGTAATTATTGTTTCCCACGACCGCTATTTTATCTCGAAAGTGGCCAACAAAATAGTAGAAATCCGGGATGGCGAATTCTGCACCTATCTAGGAGATTACCACTACTATCTCGAAAAGATTGCCCAGGAAAAAGAAGAAGCTCGCTTAAAAGCGATCGCTGCGGCCAAAGCGGCTAAAAAAGCTGCCAATGCTAGCAAAAAGACTAAAAAGACCAAGAAGAAAGCTGCTGCTAAACAAAAGTAACAACAAAAGGACATATAGCAGTTCTCAATACCAAATTGATAACTGCTATATTACCTATTACCTATTACCTATTACCTCTTACCTATTAAAAGCTTATTGCTGAAGTGCTGAGGAGTCAACAATATTGCTGGTTAATCTCTGCAATACCTGATCAATATCATTCAAATCACCGATAATCCGCCGGACAGGCTCGGGCCATACTCTGAGTAGTGTTGGTGTCGCCGAGATCTGATCAGTTTCTGCCAGTTCTGGGTGCTTGAAAACATCAATAATTTTTAGGGTATAGGGATGACCTAAATGATTCTCTAACAACTGGTATAGACTCTTGAGAGTATACTCAGTCTCTGAACTATGTCCGGAAACGAACAAACGCAGGACATAGCTATGGGTAGGTTGTGCCTGGGAGTGAGACACATCAGGCAGGGACATCCTGGATAAAGAATCAGGTTTGGTGACATCGGTGGCAGTCAGTGAGTCTGTACTATCAGTGGCAGACTTAGATAAACCCGGCAGCTTTTCCATAGCTCTCAAATGCTCCTGAGATGGCCATCTCCCAGAGTTTTGCTTAGTAACCCTTTCTGGCAAAACCTCTTCTGTATCAGAGTAGGATAATGGCTCTGGGCGGTCAATGCGCAGGATCAAGTCATGGTTTTGCCAGAGTTGGGGAAACTGATTGCGATAAGTTTCTAGCACCGCCGGGTCACAGGACTCTTCCTCCCAAGGGGCTACTTGCCAAATCAGGTTGTCAGTGCCAAATACTGCATTTAACAATGCCTGATGATGTTGCACCAACCAATGAATTTCTGCTGACATACGCAACTGATTGGTTTGAGGGTCAATCCACCGATCAATGGTGGCAGTATATCCGGGGACTAAAAAATGAGGTGGCTCTGGTAACCCCAGTATTTCCTGTAAACTCGCACACAGATGCAGGTGCCAGTGACTCTGCTTATTAAAGTCAATGCTATACACTAGATCTTCCCCTGGTGTAAATATAGCAATACCTTTAAACAGTTGGGGCAAGGGGGTTTCATCCAGCATATGCTAGTACTATGTCGTCAATTTAATTTGATACTTAAGGTTTTACTTTTTAGTTTATAAGTGTTATTTTATAGTTTATAAGTGTTATTTTTATAGTTTATGTTTTAGGGGTTAGGTTTTAGGAGTTAAGTCTTGATCCCTAATTCCTAATCCCTAATACAAGGGTGACTAATCCCTAGATCCGACCGCGCAACATCATTGCGATCTCGTTGGGAGTGGGTGACTTTTCTAAGGCAGTTTCCTCAGTAATACGCCCCTCTTGGTAAAGAGCGAACAAGGATTTATTTACGGTAACCATACCGTCAAATTCACTGGCCGCCATCAGTTGTTCAATTTCTTCGTATTTGCCCTTGAGGATGTAATCCTTAATAGATTCAGTATTAATCAGGATGTCATGAAACGCAGCACGCTTGCCATCGGTAGTACGGCACAACCCTTGGGAAATGACTCCTACTAGGGCTTCTGATATGGCCACCCGCATGGGAGCCTGTTCTTCTGGATTGTAGAGATTGAGAATCCGCTCAATGGTTTTCACTGCACTGTTGGTATGCAAAGTACCCATGACCAAGTGACCCGTTTGAGCAGCCTTGAGAGCTGTATTTACTGTTTCTCGATCTCGCATTTCCCCAATCAGAATCACATCAGGGTCTTCCCGCAAAGCGGCTTTCAATGCCCGGTCAAATTTACGGGTATGCATTCCTACTTCCCGCTGTTTAACCAGAGATTTGCGACTTTGGTGGATAAATTCAATCGGGTCTTCAATGGTAATTATATGCCGCGCCATATCTTTGTTCATATAGTCTATCATGGCGGCCATGCTGGTAGATTTTCCGGAACCTGTGGGACCGGTGACCAAAATCAGACCTTTATGGTAGTGACAGACATCTTTCAGGATTGCAGGCAACCGCAACTCCTCAAGGGTCAATATCTTCAGGGGAATAATCCGCAAGACCATTGCAGGACCAAGAAGGCTATCGAAGACATTTATCCTGACCCGACTAAACTCGTACTGAGTTGCCCCATCAAATTCCAACTCTTCTCTAAAGCGCCGGATTTCGTCATCAGTCATTACTTCCTTGAGCCAACAGTTAAATGTTGCGTGATCTGTGAGTGGATATTCGGTTGGCTCCATTTCACCGCGACTCCGGAAACGGGGAGTTTCACCAACACCTAGATGAATATCAGACACTCCTTTCTCAAAAGCGTCACGGACAATGCTTTCTAAGCTTGACTGTCCAGGGGGCAGACCGATACTATGGGGTGTCTTCTGGTGCTGATTGGCGGATGGTTTTGCTTGGACGTTAGTGGCTGAATTCTGAGCTGCTGTGGCCACAGGGCGAGGGCGTGAGGCTACTGCGGCACCGGCTTGACCGTTTCTTGGAGCCATGGCTCTTGGTTGTGCAGGTCTCGATTGATTGCCTTGAGCAGATGCTGCTCTAGACGCTATATTCAAAGGCGGTGGTGCTGGTGCAATGCGGGGTGAGGGCTGTTGATCTGTCATCTTTCAACTACCAACTACAGTTGGGCTACGAGAATTTATTTTACAAACTCTTACTTAAAGTTTTCCCAACAGTTAGAGTTGAGTATAACTTATAACAGTTCTACCTTAGGTAAGGGATTTTCGTCTTTGGTTAATGGCAATAGGGAGTCGGGAGTCGGCAGTAGGGAGTCAAGCGCACCGAGGGAGTCGGGAGTCGGGGTAAGAAATTTGAGTGTACCTGATAAGTATAAGAAACGCTATACACCAATTTCATTTCTTTGAACTATAAATGGTGATGAGGTGATGTGTTAATAGCACTATTTTTTGAAATTGGTCAGCTGTCACCATCTAATTGTTTGTTATTGTTTGTGATTGTTTATTTTTGAGTAAGCAGCAAAAACTCTAAAACCTTCTCCCCTGCTCAAAACTAGATTTAAGATCAGCGTGAGGGCGGGGCGCAATCCGTGAGGGCGCAAGCAAAGCGCCCCTAATATTCAAAGCACCCCTAAGATGAGGGTTGACCAAGGGACGGGGGGTAACTCCTAATCACAAATACCTAATATGAGTAATTAAGCGTAATTATCAGTAATTATGCTTAATATGAGAGTAAGCATTCAGCATTCAGCTATCAGCTATCAGCTAATGCGCTACGCGCACGCTACGCGAGGTGCTTTTGAATAAGCGATGCAGAGGTGCGACCCGTGGCGAATTTAATTACGGGTCAAACGCACCATTACGGTCTTGGGGAGGCAGTGCGGTCTTGGGGAGGCAGCGCCGACCTGCGGGGGTTTCCCCCACTCGCGCTTTGCATGGCTGACAACAGGTCAGCATTCGAATAATGCTGAGTTATGTCACAGCGTTGAAGCCTGTGCCACAAACATTAAGCCTGTGCCACAAAGCTGACGGCTGACGGCTGAATGCTGAATGCTTACATATGAGAAAACTCCTCAATTTGGATAATATATATTAAGCAAATGATAACAAATGTTAAGCAAATCGGAGTCAACCCCTCACCCATCCTGATCCGATTCGGTGACCCTAGCTCCTTTTCTTGTTCTTGGGACTCTATAACTTATCTCTATAACTGATTCGGTCTATATAACTCTAACTATAACGCTATAACTGATTGGGCTTATTTCGGTCTATATATCAGCGATGAAAAATTGGTTCATCTGTCTAATGGTAGATTATCGGTCTCTCTTAAGATAACCAATAATTTCCGGCTTTTAACGATTGTAACAATTTTGATACATAGGTCGGACGAGTTGACTGTAAACTTTTTTGACAAAAGGTTCATCTTCATCAAAATTTTACCTATACTGAAATTCACCTAGAAAATTTCAAATCAAAGAATTTACTCAAGGACAGACCCTGTCAAGTAAGGGCAGACACTGTCAATTCATTTTTTTTTAATGATTACTGGAGAAAACACCATGGCATTAACCACAAGTCAAAGCTTTACACAAACTGATTCATTAGCAGTGGTCAAAAGCTTTTTAATTTGGGCATTTACCTTGGCAGTTTGCTTACTGGTTGTCGGTTTTCCGTTGATTGTATTAATGGTTACCGCTGGCTCTCTGTTAGCGATCGCTCTACAATCGATTCTGCCGGTTAGTGCTGTATTACTAGTAGCAGGGAGTTTGATTGGAGTAAATGTTTTAGCAGTGATATTAGGTGCAGGAGTCTTAACCTTTAAGGGGGTTCATCCTAAGGAAGTTAGTTGGTTAAATTGGCTACATGGCGAGCCTGATCTGATCCAGACTCCGGTTTATGCGGCTTGCCCCCTAACCTGTAACATTATCCGATAGTTAGATAGACGGTGTCTGAGCTGACCCAAGTCTGGGAATGTTAACAATTGATGACCTTCTAGGATATCAAAAAAGGGTATAAGGTGTGGGAGTGTTTTCTCTTTTCCCTCTAAAGGTCATCAAGGGTCGGCTCAGCCCTCCTTCATAGATAGGGCTTCCAACCATTCCACGATTTTTTGTAATAAAGCCAAGCTTTGGTAAGTTGATTGGTTTTTCAGCAATTTTCCCGGTCTTGACCGGGTTTTTTGATGAGAACATTCAAGAGTATCCTACGAAGGGTGAACGGTTTTGGTTGCAGGTTGCAGGTTGCAGGTTTCAGGTTTCAGGTTTCAGGTTTCAGGTTGCAGGTTTCAGGTTTCAGGTTTCAGGTTGCAGGTTTCAGGTTGCAGATTGTAGGTTGCAGGTTGCAGGTTGGTTGAAGGTTAACGGTTGCTTCCCTAGCAATTAGCCATCTCCCCATCTCCCCATCTCCCCATCTCCCCATCTCCCCATCTCCCCATCTCCCCATCTCCCCATCTCCCCATCTCCCCATCTCCCCACTTCCGACTCCCAAAGAACATGGCTCAAGGTAGAATTATGATAAGAAACATTAAGAAATGCAAATAAAGCAGCATGGTAAGCACTCAGGGCGGTAAAGGTAAGGTAGAATACCCCAAGAAAGAATTCCCGCAGAAAAAAGTCCAGAAAAAAGTAGTAGTAATCGGCGCAGGGATTGGTGGACTAACCGCTGGAGCACTCCTCGCTCGCCGAGGCTACCATGTTGTAATACTAGACCAAGCCCTAGTACCAGGAGGATGCGCCTCTACCTTCAAACGTCGGGGCTTTACCTTCGATGTTGGTGCGACCCAGGTAGCTGGCTTAGAACCTGGTGGCATTCACAAACGCATCTTTGATGAACTGGAAGTAGAGCTGCCAGCCGCTACCCCCTGTGACCCTGCTTGTGCCGTATTTCTTCCTGGTGAAACTGAACCGATTAACATCTGGCGTAACCCGGAGCAATGGAAAACAGAACGACAACGCCAGTTTCCCGGTAGTGAACCCTTCTGGCAACTAATGGCAACCTTATTCAATGCCAGTTGGAAGTTCCAATCCCGTGACCCAGTGCTACCACCTCGTAATGTATGGGATTTGTGGCAACTAACCTCAGCAGTGCGTCCGGATACCTTAATTACCCTACCCTTTACCTTCATGACCGTAGCGGATGGGTTACGAGGATATGGCTTATATGACAATAAGCGTCTGAAAACCTTTCTGGATATGCAGCTCAAGCTTTATTCTCAAGTGGATGTTGATCAGACAGCACTGTTGTATGCAGCAACAGCCTTAGGAGTTTCCCAGGAACCCCAAGGGTTATTTCATCTCCAAGGTAGTATGCAAGTGTTAAGCGATCGCTTAGTAGAAGCCCTGGAAAAATGGGGGGGTAAGCTACTAATGCGCCACACCGTTGAACAGATCGAAACATCAGCTGGTAAAGCGACTGGTGTCAGGATTCGCAATCAGAAAACTGGGGAAGTTTGGACAGAACCAGCGGATGAAGTAGTTGCCAATGTTACGGTGCAAAACCTGGTCAAATTATTAGGTAATAATCTACAGACGTTGCCTAATACCTCTATGGCAGGCTACTCGATGGCAGGCTATAAGTATCGAGTCGATAAGTTACCTCCACCATCCGGTGCGTTTGTCATCTATCTTGGGGTAGATAAACGCGCAATTCCTGATGGTTGTCCTCCCCATCTTCAGTTTCTCTATGACTACGATGGACCAATTGGCGAGAATAATTCCTTGTTTATTTCGGTGAGTAAGCCAGGAGATGGACGAGCACCAGAGGGAAAAGCTACCATTACTGCCTCATCCTTTACCGATGCTGCCATGTGGTGGCGGGGATCCCAGCAAGACTATGACCGCTTAAAGGAAGAGTATACAGAAAATGCGATCGCACGTCTTAGTCAATACTTTGATTTAACACCAGAGACCATCATTCACCAAGAAGCAGCAACCCCTCGCACCTTTGCCCGTTATACTGCCAGAGAACAAGGCATTGTGGGAGGAATAGGGCAACGGATACCGACCTTTGGACCCTTTGGCTTTGCTACTCGCACACCTTGCAAAAGTTTGTGGTTAGTAGGAGATTCAACTCATCCAGGAGAAGGAACAGCTGGGGTCAGTTATTCTGCCCTTACTGCTGTACGGCAGATTGAGACATCATTTTGCTTGTAGGGGCGCAAGCCAAGGGTCCCTAGCTTGGGTTATGGGGTAAAAGTCTCAAATGTCAAGATCCATGGGATCTGTTTTTTGCATGTTTGTCGGTGAAAGGCTACTAACACCAACCCCAAAGAGTTAGGATTAATGACCCGACAGCCTCATGATCAATTTGCCAAACAGTATCTAACTGAGTTGTTAACACCTCACGGTCAGGTAGAAGTCAGTCGAGAACTAACCAGTGAAGTGCGTCAAGTCGATATTTGGTTTCTACCAACAGCTTCTGAATCCACAGCAGTGCAGGACATTGGATTGCTCGGTCAGATGGCATCAACCGCCTGTTTATTGGAACCGTTCCGCAATGCCACAGGGATAATGGCGGTGCGTAATTGCCTGCTGAAGTTGTTTGCCCTCTACAGTGACCTGCAGCGGAAGGCACGACGAGAGAAAAACCCGATCAGTGAAACTGATTTGCCCTGTTTATGGATTTTGTCCCCGTCCTGTTCAGCCCAGCTGTTGAACGGCTTTGGTGCAAAACTTAGTGATTCCGGTGATTGGGTTGCAGGAGTTTACTTTTTGCCTGAGTGGTTCAACACAGCCCTGGTAGCCATTAACCAGCTACCGCTTACCGAAGAAACCCTCTGGTTAAGAATTTTGGGACGGGATAAGACTCAAAGCCAAGCCATTAATGAGTTGCTGGCACTACCGGTCGGACACCCCTTACGGGGCAACATCTTAGAGATTCTGGCCAACTGGCGCATCAAAATAGAGGAAAGCGAAGATTTAACTGAAGACGAGAGGGAGTTAATTATGAATTTATCACCAGCTTATTTGCGTTGGCGGGAAGAAACCTTAGAGCAAGGAAATTTAGAGGGACAGCGCCTGATGGTGGAAAATCTACTGGCAGGGCGGTTTGGCACTGTTGATCTCGAATTATCCCGAACCATTGAGCCTTTGATGCAGTTGCCGATCACAGACCGTACTCAGGTGCTGCTTAACCTCTCCAACTTGTCTCGTCAGGAACTGTTAGAGAGGTTTAGAGACAGTCGATCGGATTGATGCTCTCACCGTTCAATGGGATTGCGGTGGTATTCCAAGCTCAGTTCGATTTCAGAAGTTCTAGGGGCGCTTCCCTTGCGCCCTTAGCTTGGGTTATGGGGTAAAAGTCTAAAATGTCAAGATCATATGGATCTGTTTTTGGCCAAACCAGCTGTGAAAGGCTACTAACACCAACCCCAAAGAGTTAGGATGAATGACCAGACAGCCTCATGATCAATTTGCCAAACAGTATCTAACGGAGTTGTTAACACCTCACGGTCAAGTAGAAGTCAGCCGAGAACTAACCAGTGAAGTTCGTCAAGTCGATATTTGGTTTCTACCAACAGCTTCTGAATCCACAGCAGCGCAGGAAATCGGATTGCTCGGTCAGATGACATCAAGCGCCTGTTTGTTGGAACCGTTCCGCAATGCCACAGGGATCATGGCGGTGCGTAATTGCCTGCTGAAGTTGTTTGCCCTCTACAGTGACCTGCAGCGGAAGGCACGACGAGAGCAAAACCCGATCAGTGAAACCGACTTGCCCTGTTTATGGATTTTGTCTCCTTCCTGTTCAGCCCAGCTGTTGAACGGGTTTGGTGCAAAACTTAATGATTCCGGTGATTGGGTTGCAGGAGTCTACTTTTTGCCTGAGTTCTTCAAGACAGCCCTGGTAGCCATTAACCAGCTACCTATTACCGAAGAAACCCTGTGGTTAAGAATTTTGGGACGGGATAAGACTCAAAGCCAAGCCATTAATGAGTTGCTAGCACTACCGGTCGGACACCCCTTACGGGGTAACATCTTAGAGATTCTGGCCAACTGGCGCATCAAAATAGACAAAATAGAGGAAAGTGAAGATTTAACTCAAGACGAGAGGGAGTTAATTATGAATTTATCACCAGCTTATTTGCGTTGGCGGGAAGAAACCTTAGAGCAAGGAAGGGAACAAGGCAAGGAACAAGGCAATTTAGAGGGACAGCGCCTGATGGTGGAAAATCTACTGGCAGGGCGGTTTGGCACTGTTGATCTCGAATTATCCCGAACCATTGAGCCTTTGATGCAGTTGCCGATAAAAGACCGTACTCAGGTGCTGCTTAACTTGTCTCGTCAGGCACTGTTGGAGAGGTTTGGAGAGAGTCGATCTGATTGATGCTCTGACCTTTCAATGGTATTGCGGTGGTATTCCCCTTATATTCCAGTATCACTAGGTCTTGACTGACGCAAAACTGGTTACCAAACCCACTTATCTCATAGGGGCGCACGCCGTGGGCTCCTAGTTGCTGTTTTTATTTACCACTGCAGCTACCAGAACACTAGCTCAAACCTAACGGCTGTTATCAGGTTTCCAAATGAGATGTAAACCTGTATCGTCTTTTTTTCTTGGACGATAAAAATCTGTATCTCTTTCCCATCTTGCCTTTTGCCTGTTGCCTGTTGCCTTTTTCAGCAATTCGTGTGTTTACAACCCAGATACAAACGCGCTTATCTATTCCCGTAGCGTGCGCGTAGCCCATAGGCTGTTAGCTTCACTAACCTTATATAGCAGCAAAAGTTTTTCTGAAAAACTGTCCGGAATTTACTAGCAAGGGAGAGAACATTTAATTGAAGGCAAGGAAAAATTAACGTGATTACAACATAAAGTTGATTAGAGTTAATTATGAATTTATCATCAGTTGATTTCGGTGGCTCTGAACCAATGTTACAAAATGTTGCTTCAAATGTCTGGGGGATTGTCTATCGGATTAAAGTGCGATCGCTCTTTAACTCCAACTCCAACCTAGGAAATTTACTTTTATCCAATAAAAGAGTTTTACTCGTTACATCATCAAGGGGATAAGTTCCAGAGTTTGATATCATTTTTTTATTAATTCAATAAATAAATAAAGTTTTATTAAAATCTCCGAAAATTCGTTTAATTATGGGATGAATTACGCTACATTTAAATTAAATAAAATCAACGTAAATTTACGTTAGCATTACTTCCTGTAAATTCGGTTAATATTCATAACAGTATAAATACTGTAATTAAGTTTTATAAATAACAATATCACAAACTATTCACATAATTTTTATACATTTTAATTGTGAATATAGGCCCATAAAAATAGGTCGAAATAGGGAGATAGTAGGCCTAATTTTGCAGAAGTGGTTCGGACTAAAAGTTAAATGCCTAATTGCTTACAGCAATTAGAAATAGGTGGCGAACTCTAGCAGGATCAGGATGACTGCACTAGGAATAATTATGGCAATCATTTTAGGTTTATGGGTTTTAAAAACTCGTTTATCAACCCGATATCAAGCAATACTAGCTTACCAATAACTCTTCAAACTAATCAAGTTATTCATCTACTATACCCTAACTTTACTCAAAATAACAACCATCAGGGCTAATCAAGCATAGCAATCTTGGGAATTCCTCTCAATCCATTAATTATAAACCCATATAATTCCCTCACTAGTTTTAGATAACAGCAATAATTACTTGGAGAATAAAAAATCATGAGTTTGGATTGTACTATCTCAAAGTCTTCAATTGTAGTAGCAGCTCAAGAGCAACTATCTTCTGATATTGGAGGAGAGGCAATCATCCTCGACATGAAGTCCGGAGTTTACTATGGCTTGAATACCGTAGGTGCTAGCATCTGGAATCTGATCCAGGAACCGAAAACTTTAGACGAAATTCGGGATGCACTGCTAGCAGAGTACGAAGTTGAGCCAGAAAAATGCGATCGCGATCTGTTGGCATTACTCCAAGAATTTGCAGCAGTTGGGCTAATTGAGGTAAAAGATGAAGCGGTTGCGTAAGTTCTTGCGCCTTACTAGTAGAGAACGTCAACTTGTGATTAACACGTTCATCTTACTAGGATTAATCAGACTAGGGCTATGGTTACTACCATTTCACAGATTGCGGCGACTGCTAACAAAAATCAGTCAGCCATCACCTCAAGCTCAAGGCGTAAACCAAACTAACCTAAGCAAAATTGTCGGAGCTATTAATCTTAGCAGTCGCTACATGCCAGGTGGTGTCAAGTGTTTAGCTAGAGCATTAACCACACAAGTACTGATGAGTCGCTGTGGTTACTCCCCTCAACTCAGAATTGGTGTTGCCAAAGGGGAGGGAGGAAAATTAGAAGCTCATGCATGGGTGGAAAACCAAGGACAAGTTGTGATCGGCTATCTCACAGACCTTTCACGGTTTACCCCACTACCATCGTTTAAAGGAGGCAAACTATGAGTGGCATTGTCGGGATTTACTACCTCGACCAAGAACCAATAGACCGGGAAAATATTGGGCAAATGTTAGATATCCTTGCCCACCGGGGACCAGACGGAGCAGATATCTGGTGCCAGGGGTCTGTTGGTCTCGGTCATCGGATGCTTTGGACTACCCCTGAATCGCTGCTGGAAAAGTTACCTTTAGTTAATCACTCCAGAGATCTAGTTATTACTGCTGATGCTCGGATTGATAATCGAGAGGAACTGATTGTTGCTCTAGAGTTGAACGACCGTCCAGCAGAAAAAATTACCGATAGCCAACTGATCTTAGCCGCTTATGAAAAATGGGGAGAGCAGTGTCCAGAGAAACTATTAGGTGACTTTGCCTTCGCTATCTGGGATAAGCACAAGCAGATCCTCTTCTGTGCTAGAGACCATGTTGGGGTTAAGCCTTTCTATTACTATCACAAATCCGGTCAAGGGTTTATTTTTGCCTCCGAAATCAAAGCACTCTTCTGTTTGCCCTTTGTACCAAAGCGTCTTAACGAAGTCAGGATGGCTGACTATGTCGCCCTGATGATGGAAGACAAAGTCATCACCACTTATGACAACATTCTGCGGCTTCCTCCTGCTCACACCATGGTCGTTAGTCAGTCAGGGATAGAGCTAAACTGTTACTGGTCTCTAGACCCCAATCGTGAGCTGATATTAGACTCAGACGAAGCCTATGCTGAAGCATTTCGTGACATCTTTACCGAAGCAGTTCGTTGTCGTCTCCGTAGTGCTTTTCCCATTGGTTCTCACTTGAGCGGTGGATTAGATTCTTCCTCAATCACTTGTGTCGCCAGGAAACTACTAGCTGAAGCAGGAGATGCTCAACTCCACAGCTTCTCCAACATTTTTGACAAAGTGACTGAGTGTGATGAACGTCCCTTCATCAATGCCGTTTTAGAACAGGGTGGGCTGATTCCCCACTATGTCCATGCTGATCAGTTTGGTCCACTGTCAGATGTTGACGAGATTTGGGAGTATGAAGACGAAGCCTTACTTGGTCCAAGTCATCATTATCCTTGGCGACTGAGTCAAGCTGCTCAGCAAGCAGGGATGCGAATTGTTTTAGATGGTCTCGATGGCGATAATGTCGTGTTTCATGGTGTGTCTAGACTCACAGAATTAGCCCATCAAGGACAGTGGGAAGCCTTTGTCCAGGAAGCTGAGGCATTTTCCGAAAATTTTGGTAACTCACCCCAATCCCTGGTTAAACACTACAGTATCCTACACCTAAAAACCCTCGCCAAGCAGTTACGGTGGATTGCCTTTGCTAAAGCTGTATATCAGATTCACAAGCGTTTTGGCATCTCCCGTAAGCACCTGTTGCTAAATCATGGACTCAAGGCGTTAGTTCCGGAAGCAATCAAGCAACTTTGGCGAAAGTGGCGCAGACAAGACAAGTCAGCTAGTTCTGTTTCACCTTTAGTTAACCGCAACTTTGCTGAACGCATTGGTATGGATCAGCGTATCCACGCATTGGACAAATCCGATCAACCATCACTCACGGTCAGAGAAGACCACTGGCGTAATCTAAGCCAAGGTATATTTCCCCTGATTCTAGAGCAGCTTGACCGCTACAATGCTGCATTTTCCCTCGAAGCTCGTCATCCCTTTATGGATAAGCGGCTACTTGAATTTTGTCTAGCACTGCCTTCCGAGCAGAAACTCTACCAGGGATGGAGTCGGATGGTATTGCGCCGTGGGATGGTAGATATTTTACCAAAAGCTGTCCAGTGGCGAGGAGGCAAAGCCCATATGGGTCCAAACTTTATTCACGGTCTGCTGACCCTAAATCGTCAGGTGTTCGACGATGTGATCTTGAATAAGCTTGAACTCATTGAAGGGTACGTTGACACAGACTTTCTGAGACAAGTTCATCGACGCATGACCTCAGGAGGCAGGGTGCGAGAAAAAGACTGCATGACAGTCTGGCAGGGAATCATCTTGGCGTTGTGGCTTGACCGCACCCAAGTGACACCCTAAGTCTAACTTGGCAGGGAATCTGCTTGGGATTGTGGTTTGGGCACAACCTTTGAAACACCGTAAGTCCAATTCAGGCTGTAACTACCTTAAATTACTATCAGCAAAAGGAAAGTAAAACCATGCTAAAAACCTACACTACACCAGAGATGATTGTTCACGGCACCATTGAGGAGCTCACCGAAATCACTGGACCTGATCGGATTGCAGATGTCCTGATTTTCAATGGTGATACGGCTAATCCCCAGGCTTCATCAGATGACTCAATCAGCCTAGACTGCGATAACAATGGTAATTGTGATCCGTTCAAACTACAGTAACAGGATTACGACTGGTGATAGTGAGTAATTAGCGATGCAGCGCGGTCTTGGGGGTTTCCCCCATGAGCGACTGCATCAAGACAGTGAGTAATTAATACTCGTTCCTCAGGGTGTGACTACCTTAAACCACAATAAGTACAACGAAAGTAACACCATGCTAAAAACCTACACTACACCAGAAATGATCGTTCACGGTTCTATTGAGGAGCTCACCGAAATCAGTGGACCTGATCGGATGGCAGATGTCCTGATTTTCAATGGTGATTTGAATAATCCCGCAGCTGAATCCGATGACTCAAGCAGCCTAGACTGCGATAACAATGGTAATTGTTCTCCGTTCCAACTATAGTAACAGGATTACTACTGATGATGAGTAATCAATAGTTTAACTCAGGGTGTGACTACTTTAAACCAAAATAAGTACAAGGAAAGTAACACCATGCTAAAAACCTACACTACACCAGAAATGATTGTTCACGGTTCTATTGAAGAAATTACCGAAATCAGTGGACCTGATCGGATTGCAGATGTCCTAATTTTCAATGGTGATTTGGCTAATCCTGCGGCTACATCAGATGATTCCAGCAGCCTGGACTGCGATAACAATGGTAATTGTGCTCCGTTCCAACTACAGTAACAGGATTACTACTAGTAATAGTGAATAATCTATAGTTAAAATCAGGGTGTGACTACCTTAAGCTACCATCAGCAAAAGGAAAGTAACACCATGGAAAAGAGCTACGCTACTCCAGAGATGATTGTTCACGGCACCATTGAGCAGCTAACCGAAATCACTGGAGCTAAGGAGATTGCCGATGTGCTGATTTTCAATGGTGATTTAAATAATCCCCAGGCTACATCAGAGGGCTCAAGCAGCCTAGACTGCGATAACAATGGTAATTGTGAACCGTTCCAACTACAGTAACAGGATTACTACTGGTGATGCTAATTAATCTATATAGCAATCCTAAATAGGTCGTGGCAATTTTGAAAACTGTGATCTTTGCTATACATGGGTTTCAAGCTTATCACCTGTCACAACTCAAATAGGATTGCTATAGTCTTTCCTCAGGGTGTGACTACCTTAAGCTAGTGTCAGCAAAAAGAAAACACCATAGCACAGAGCTACGCTACTTCAGAGATGATTGTTCATGGCACCATTTAAGAAATCACCGAAATCATTGGACCTCGCAAGATTACCGATGTGCTGATTTTCAATGGTGATTGTGAACCGTTCAAACTACAGTAACACAATTACTACTGGTAATTCTGAGTAATCAATATCAGTAGCGCTATCACCAAAGGCGATAAAGGCATTATCTACTACTAAATTATCTACTACTAAATTATCTACTACTAGCAACATCATCCCCCAACTCGTTAGTCCTGCAACACTGACTCAGCAGAAGGGTCTTGGCTAGAGTGAGGGGACGCCTTTTCTGCTATCAAGTTCTCCGATCAAGTTTAACCTGCTCCTAAGTATCAATTATGTACATCTATACGGCCTACAACCTTTGTATTCACTCAGAGATTGCCTTACCCGAGCTGATGGAATCTGATCGACCCCCTGATGTGATCATACGTTTAGGGAAATTAAGTCATCTTCCTCCAGAAACAGCTAATTGGAGCAACCGTGTTGTTGGGGAATTGCATGGCAAAGCAAAGGTTTTGATTGAAGATGGGCGAGAGATTACGATCGAACCTGTCACAGGAGCAGACAACTCTAAGCTCAGCCCTAACATTCTTGGAGCTTGTATGTCTGTGGTGCTGAGACAGCGGGGATTGCTAGTACTCCATGCTAGCAGCATTGTGGTCAACAATCAAGCGATCGCATTCATGGGTGGGTCAGGCTGGGGTAAATCCACCTTAGCAGGAGCGTTTCATCGGAAGGGTTATCAAGTAATAACTGATGATGTCATGCCTGTCAACCTTGATGACGGTTATCCTTTGATTATTCCTAGCTTCCCTCAGATTAAACTTTGGCCATCAGCAGCGGATTCTCTAGGACACAATTCTAATAGCTTACCTCCTCTTTACCCCAACGCACCAAAGCTTTCTTACAAATTCACAGATGGGTTTCAACGCACTGCTGTACCCCTGAAGCGGCTCTATGTATTGGCCAAGGGAGACCAACATCAGATTACCAAGCTAACGCCTCAACAAGCTTTCCCTGAACTAGTTCGTCATAGCCGTGATGTAGATGTGCTAATTGCTCCAGACTGTGTCAGTACTCATCTGAGTCAGTGCGCCAGTCTGATCAAGACTGTATCTATCTGTCGTTTCACCAGAAAGCCTAATCTGATGGAACTTCCTGATCTAGTGGCCTTGGTAGAGAAAGATATCGAAGAATTAACTACTTCTGATAGTAGTAAAAACAATACCTTTAACACTAAACTTCTAACCTCTAAACTTTAACACAAAAAATGGGAGCAGGCAAAACCTTAAGACAAAAAATCCAGCAAACATTACGCCTTTTGCCTGCACTGCGTCTAGTCTGGCAAAGCAGTCCCTTTTTGACAGGAGCTCGCGTAGGACTTTTGCTGGTTCAGGGGATATTACCTCTACTATCAATTTATCTTACCAAATTAATAATTGATACAGTAACTGACGGATTACTTAATGCTGATAAACAAGCGGTATTTCGTGATGTTTTACTTTTCCTAATCTTAGCCGGTACAGTTACTCTTGTCACTACTCTTTTGAACTCGTTAGGTGAAGTAGTCAATACTGCTCATTCTCAGCGAGTGACTGACTACATGCAAGGGATTATTCAGGATAAATCCCTAGAAGCTGACTTGGAGTACTACGAAAATGCCCTATACTACGATACCTTACAACGAGCTCAACAAGAAGCGCCCTACCGACCGCCCCGAGTCCTAAATCGTCTCACACAAATAGCTCAAAATAGTATTTCCTTGTTAGCGATGGTGAGTTTATTACTCTCCCTCCATTGGGGAATTGCTGGAATTTTATTTATTGCTGCTATGCCCGCAATGGTGGTGCGAGTAAAATACTCTCGGGTTATCTATCGTTGGCAGCGTAAAAAAACACCCATGGAACGGCAATCCATGTATTTGGGTTATATGCTAACCTCAGACCAGTTTGCTAAAGAAATTCGCTTGTTTGATTTAGGGGTTTTCTTTACTGACTGGTATCGTCGCATCCGAGAGCAACTTTATAAAGAAAAAGTAGCCATTGCTACTGGACGCTCCTTTGCTAACTTTGGTGCTCAAGCCGTTGCCGGAATGTTAATTTTTTCTGTCTATGGCTTTATTGTCTATCAAACTGTTCATGGGGATTTGCGCTTAGGAGATTTAGTGCTGTATCACCAAGCGTTGCAGCGGGGACAAAATAATATTCGAGGTTTACTAACTAGTATATCTGGTCTTTATGAAGATAACCTATTCTTAGGTAACCTCTACGAATTTCTGGATCTAAAACCTAAGGTTGTTGAACCAACTTATCCCAAATCAATTCCCCACTCCATGAGCCGTGGTATTGTTTTCGATCATGTTAGTTTCCAATACGGTACTACAACTCGTAAGGCACTTAAAAATATCAACCTCACGGTGCGACCAGGGGAAACTATAGCGCTAGTGGGAGAAAACGGTTCCGGTAAAACAACCTTAATTAAACTCTTGTGTCGTTTGTACGATCCAACCGCTGGCAGCATCACCATTGATGGGATTGATATCCGCAATTTTAAAATAGCTGACTTACGCCGCCAAATCAGTGTGATTTTCCAAGACTACGCTAAATATAATTTCACCGCTAAGGAAAATATCTGGTTAGCTGACATTGATTTACCACGAGATCACGAAACTATTATTGATGCTGCTCGTCGTTCTGGTGCTGATGATGTTATCACTAGTTTGCCCCAAGGGTATAATACCATGCTGGGGAAATTATTTGACCACGGGGAAGAACTTAGTATTGGTCAATGGCAGAAAATAGCCTTAGCACGAGCTTTTCTACGAGACTCTCAGGTTATTGTATTAGATGAGCCTACCTCTGCTATGGATCCTAAGGCAGAATACGAGGTGTTTATGAAATTCCGCGAACTGATCGAAGATCAAGCTGCTATTCTGATCACCCATCGCTTATCTACTGTGAAAATGGCTGACCGGATCTATGTGATGGACCAAGGTTCAATTGTAGAAAGTGGTACCCATGCGGAACTGATGCAGTTAGATGGTACTTATGCCCATTTGTTTGAAACTCAGGCTAAAAATTATCGCTAACTTGAAGGTAAGCTATCAGCTATCAGCTATCAGCTATCAGCTATCAGCTATCAGCTATCAGCTATCAGCTATCAGCTATCAGCTATCAGCTATTAGCTATCAGCTATCAGCTATTAGCTATCAGCTATTAGCTTATGGGTCCGATGCGTCGTTCGCACAGCGTGGCCAAAGGCCAAAGCCTGTGCCACCTTACTGTTCGCGCAGCACCTCAAGTAGCGCAATCGGTGCTTTTGAATAAAATAAGCTGACCGCTGACCGCTGACCGCTGACTGCTTAATGCTTACCTTCTGAGTTCCCTACTCCCTACTCCCTACTCCCTACTCCCTACTCCCTACTCCCTACTCCCTAGCTAATGCTATAGCATTTCCATTTGAGATGTGAACATAGAATTAAACCCTTTAGGGAACAGGAAAGTCGGTATCTGGTAACCTTGGTAAGGAATACAGAGTTTTTTTTTATTAGTAAAAAATACCATATCTATTTACAAATCATTTGTAAATGCTCTAATAATTGCTAAGATTTTTAACTCATTTTTATAGATATTATTTAATAAAATAATTTAAGTTTTATTAAAATTTTAGGTAGTGGTGGAAAAAATCGATTAATTAGGATACAGTTTAATTAATTTGAAGCGCTAAAATTATCAATCTGAATCCGTTTAAGACAGTCTAAATGCTACTCAGGGTAGAATCTGCCATTAGATTCATGAGCCATGGACTGTGAATCAAAATTTAGAATAGTATTTGGAATTAGTACTAGCCGTAAAATCACTGTCTTGATGCAGTCGCTCATGGGGGAAACCCCCAAGACCGCGCTGCATCGCTGATGATAACCCTCACAATTTTTCCTTATCAAGGGAAAATTAGGGGTATCATTAAAAGCTCAAATACTTGGTATTAAGTTTTTGTGGCGTAAGTCATGACTTTGATAGTTTTGGCAACTTATTGGGTTGTCAACTAGTCAAATTTAACGATAAATCCCTAAACCACAAGGCTGCTTTATTGTCAGCTTAAAAAGCTAATTACTAAACCTTAATAGCTAAACGGTGCGCTTACAGTCGTCGAATTAAATTCGCCACGGGTTGCACCGCAACTTAACTACATATAGTGAGGGCGCAAGCCTTGCGCCCCTACAATTAGGCTTAAGCAACGGATGCCAGGGTAATTTTTGAACTGGAATGGCTGATCAAGGGGAGTCAAGAAACTGCTGCATCAGTTTCTTGTGATTGCATCTACGCGCAATAGTTATTTGAGAAATTAATTATGAGTTTGGATGGCACAATCTCTAAGAAACTATCTAAGTGTTCAGTTGGCGATATGTCTGAAATTGACAGCCAATTAGTGGATTGCAAAGTGTTGGGTGGCAAAAAGCAAAAGCTGTTTTCCTATGTTGCTTATGGTTTGGGAATCCACTCGGCGCTACCAATCCCAGAGTTTATCCCAGCAGAAGTAGAGTGTGATGTGATGATTCACATTCAGAGTAATGATTACAGTACGGGATGCGTTCGCGTAGCGTCGGCTGAGGCCGTAGGCCAAACGCGAACGCCGAATCGCAAAATCAGTGACTACATTCCAAAGGAAGTTATCCAGCAGCCGATGGCTTTGCAGTTGAGTCCAAAGGAGGCGGTGATTTATCTCAAAGACACAGGGCTGTTTCTGGTACAGGGGGGAAACTCGATTACGATCATTCCCTCAGCAGAAGCCTGTCTGAGCCGCATTCAAACGGCTCTAGTGGGAACTGTGATGGCGATTCTGCTCTATCAGCGAGGATTGTTGGTGCTACATGCCAGTATAGTCAATATTAATGGTGGTGCGGTTGTTTTCTTGGGTGATTCCGGTGAGGGTAAGTCTTCAATTGCTGCTGCACTCCATAGTCAGGGATACAGAATCATCACTGATGATGTTGCACCTGTGACGTTGGATCAGGGGACAGCTAAAGTTGCTTCTAGCTTTCCTCAAATTAAACTAAGTCGAGAAGTGGCTAAGGTTTTGGGATATGACCAGGATAAGCTGGGTCTGCTGGTACCGAAGTTAAATAAACCTGACTATCTATTAAATCAGGATTTTACCCAAGCGCTACTACCAATCCGGTGCATCTATGTACTGGTTTCAGGTTCACAGTTGAGTATTAAGCGTCTGAAACTTCAGGAGGCGGTGATGGAACTATCCCGTCACTCCCGTCTAAACAGCTTATTTGACTCTGAGAAAGCATCCCATCTTCTTCAGTGTGCTCAGCTTGCCAATCAGTGTAGTGTCTATCGTCTCCAGCGACCTCGTAACTTGGCTTTGTTGCCAGAGTTAGGGAGGTTGGTGGCAGAACACCAATTTATACAGGGTCAAAGTGAAAAGGTATAGCGCTACGCTTAGCGTCAGAAGTCAGAAGTCAGAAGTCAGAAGTCAGCTAGACTCACGTTTCGGAATTTAGGAGCGATGCAGCGCGGTCTTGGGGAGGCAGCGCGGTCTTGGGGAGGCAGCGCCGCCAAAGGGGGTTTCCCCCATGAGCGACTGCCGTGGTTTCCCCCATGAGCGACTGCCGTGGTTTCCCCCACTCGCGCTTTGCATCAAGACAATGTCAAACACCTTAATGCGTAGTGCTATAAATAATATGATAAATTACCCAAAGCCCGATTATCGATTACTCAAAAAAACCTCGATCTCATAATCATCCTAATCAGGTTTTATCAAACACTGTAATCAACCCCTTCAAATTAGTTGAAGGGGTTTACTGTAATATGTCCGACGTGATATCTCTTCCTTTACTGCTAAACTAGCCTGTTGAAAACTATGGTAGTCTGTTTTTGATGTCTGAGTAGAAGGTATCTATATCCTGCTCCCCAACGCTGGCGTAGACGTAGTTGCTGTCTGTTTTGGACTAAATCTAATCACCTGTAGGGCTAATGAAAATCGCTACCTGGAACGTCAACTCAATTCGGAGTCGCCAAGCTCAAGTAATAGATTGGTTGCAACGGACCCAAGTAGATGTGCTTTGCCTGCAAGAAACTAAAGTAGTCGATGCCCAGTTTCCGCGATCGCTTTTTGAAGAATTGGGGTATTACCTTTATATTTCTGGGCAAAAATCCTATAACGGTGTAGCCATCTTTAGCCGGAAACCAGCCACAGAAGTAACTACTGGTTTTGCTGCGGTGTTGGATACAGCTCAGGTCGGGGACTTAGATGAACAAAAGCGAGTGATTAGCGCTACAGTAGATGGCGTCCGCATTGTTAACCTCTATGTTCCCAATGGGGCTTCGGTGAACAGTGAGAAGTATGACTACAAGCTACGTTGGCTGAAGATACTGCGGGACTATTTAAACAGTATCCTAGAACAACAGTCCCATGAACTTTGTGTATGTGGGGACTTTAATATTGCCCCAGAAGACCGGGATATCCATGATCCTAAAGGCAAAGAAAAGCATATCATGGCGTCCCCAGTAGAACGTCAAGCCCTACAATCTGTCTTAGACCTAGGTTTAGCAGATGCCTTTCGCAAATTTACCAAAGAAGGGGGTAATTTTAGTTGGTGGGACTATCGCACCCGTGCCTTTCGGGGTAATCGGGGTTGGCGCATTGACCATATCTACCTAACCCCCAATCTTTACAATCAAGCGATTAGTTGTACCATTGACATAGAACCGAGAAAACTAGATAAACCTAGTGACCATGCCCCTGTAATCCTCATGTTTTAGTCAAGTTTTATAGGGAGTTGCATTCAAAGAGAGTAGATTGGTTGGATAGGGAGATAGGGAGATGGGGAGATGGGGAGATGGGGAGATTGGGGGAAGAGAAAGTTGTACCTTTGACCGCAACTTAGTATTAAAGGGAAAAGCTATGCAAATGGCAAATAGCAAATGGAAAATGGAAAATGGGAATTAAATTGAATAATTAAAATTAACAACTAAAATCAAAAATTAACAATTCTAATTAGGGTTTGCTGAAAAAGTCTTTTGGTATTGAATTGAGTCAGGAGTTAGGAGTCAGGAGTTAGGAGAAATGGGAATTATATAGAAGGTAGTCGGAAGACTTGTCCCTTTATTTTTCGGCTCAAGTCTTTGTATGCTAATTTTTTGAGCTTTTTCGACCGATTTGCTTGCACTTAAAGAGACCCAAAAAGGCGAAAACCTTTATCTGTCAATGCCCATGAGAGTTAATCAGCAAGCCCTAATTAACAATTAGAGCAGTCGAAGTAAAGGTTAAGAAATGTTTCTGCTCCCTGCTCCCTGCTCCCTGCTCCCTGCTCCCTGCTCCCTGCTCCCTGCTCCCTGCTCCCTGCTCCCTGCTCCCTGCTCCCTGCTCCCTGTTCCCTGCTCCCTGCTCCCTGCTCCCTGCTCCGAAAAACCCAGAACTTTATACTCACCACAATTAACGACCTTTAAGCACACGATCAATAGCCTGCAATAATTCCTTAGCGGTGTAAGGCTTTGACAAAAAGGTTTTAACTCCAGCTTCAGCCGCCGCATCGACTTTATCACTGATAGGCAACCCACTGATGCCAATAATTTTGATCTCGGAGTTAATTTCTTGCAATCGAAGGATAGTTGCTGGTCCATCCATAACTGGCATCATCATATCCATCAGCACCAAGCTAATATCATCCTGATGTTGCCTATAGAGTGCGATCGCTTCCCTACCATCCCTGCTACTGATCACCCTATAGCCATAGTTTTCTAAGGAAGTCTTGGTAATCTCACCAATAGCCGCTTCGTCATCCACCACTAAAATCAACTCACCGTTTCCTGTCGGTAGTTCTAGTTCTTCCTCGGCAGGAATTGGGGAGTATTCTACTGCTGGCAAATATACTTTAAAGTGAGTACCTACCCCCACTTCACTATACACATTCACAAAACCGCTGTGACTTTTAACAATACCTCTGACAGTAGACAAACCTAGTCCTGTACCTTGACCGATTTCTTTAGTAGTGAAAAATGGCTCGAAAATTCTTGGCTGTATTTTCAAGGGAATACCAATGCCAGTATCAGCAACGGTCACCACAATGTAGGGACCGATATAAGCATCAATATGCATCCTGGCATAGTTTTGATCTAAAAAAATATTTTGGGCAGACAATGTCAACGTTCCACCATCAACCATAGCATCACGAGCATTGATGCAGAGGTTCATCAACACTTGGTGCAGTTGTGTGGCATCGCCAGATACAGACCAAAGATTGGGGTCTATATCCGTAGACAGTTCAATGGATCTGGGAAATGTTTCTAGGATAATGTGTCGAATTTCCCGAATCAAATGCCTGACTTGTAAAACCGTTCGTTGACCTGTAACACCCCGAGCAAACGATAAAACTTGCTTGACTAAACCAGCCCCGCGCCTAGCATTATTCTCTACAGTTTTTAGGAGTTGCACATGCCGCTGATCTGAGATTTTAAGCTGCAACAGTTGAGCGGACATTAGAATAGGAGCTAATAAGTTGTTCAGGTCATGGGCGATGCCCCCAGCTAAGGTACCAATGCTCTCCATGCGCTGAGCATGGAGAAACTGGGTTTCCAGTTGTTTCTTCTCAGTTATATTAGTATTGACAATCAAGATTGATTTGGCCTGTCCCTGAGGATTTTGCACCAAAGTCCAGCGACTTTCAACAATAATTTCTTTGCCATCTTTGGTGACTTGATTCAACTCACCATACCACTCCCCTGTTTTGGCCACACTTTGGTCTGCCTCGGCTAGGTCAGCTGGTGCTTGTTCGTACAGCAGTAGATGCTCTTTTTTCCCAATCACTTCTGCTGCCTGCCAACCATAGAGACACTCTGCCCCTTTATTCCAAAATGAGATAGTATTGTCTAGATCCCGAACCAGAATGGCATCGGTTGCCACATCCAACAAAGCCGCTTGTTCCCGAATTTTTTGTTGGGCTTGCTGGCGCTCAAGGGCATAGCGGATGGAACGCTCTAGTAAAGGTGCTCTGAGCTGACTCTTATCCAGGTAATCGGCTGCCCCAGCTTTCATGGCTTCCATGTCAACCTCATGGTCTCCCTGGGCAGTGAGGAGGATAATCGGTGCTGTACACCCCCTGGCAATGGCTTCACCCAGGAGTTCAAGTCCATTATGCTCACCAAGACGGTAGTCCAGTAGATAAACATCATGGTGGTTCTGAGCAATCATTTCTAAGCCCTTAGCATAGGTTGCCACCCAAGTCAAGCTAAATCTAGCCCTCCGGTTTTCCGACAGTAAATCACGAGTTAGAATATAGTCATCTTCGTCATCATCAACGAGTAATACATTAACCAAAGGGTTGTACATTGGTCTGGCACCAGAGGAATCGAAGGAAATTAGTCGAGAGTGGTGAGTTCTGAGTTCTGATTTGGGTAAGCAATTTGCCAGGTCTGTGATCAACGAACATTGATGAGGGTCGGTTTTGGAAATAGTCCTGAGTGGATCAGTCTTTAGTGGTACAGTAGAAACATCAGAAGAAACATCAAAACGTTCAGCTGGCGGTTGTGAGTATTTACTCATGGCAGTCTATTTATTCCCTTCGGGGGGCAATTCGGCGATGTCCAACCAGTACTTTTTTAACGTTTGCATCACCTCAATTAGGGAACTATAGGTGACAGGCTTAACGATGAAAGAATTTGCTCCTAAGTTATAACTATGATAAATATCTTCTTCAGCCTTTGAGGTAGTCAGCACCACAACTGGTATAACTCGTAGATTAGGATCAGCCCTAATTTCTCTGAGGGCTTCACGACCATCTTTTTTCGGCATATTCAAATCCAGTAGGATTAAACTTGGACGAGGGGACATGCTGGCCTGGGTGTGTTTACCACGGTGATACAGATAATCCATCAATTCCTCGCCATCACTGACAAAGTATAGCTCATCGGTCAACTTACTCTCTAAGAGAGCCTCCCTTGCCAACAGACAATCATCCGGATCATCATCTGCCATTAGAATTACCACGGGATTTCGGCTTTCATTCACTAAGCATTATCTCCTCGACCAAAAATTATAAAGGAATTATAAAGTAAATATGAAGGGATTATGAAGTATAAAGGGATAAATTTGAGGTATTTTATTGATTAGTCACTCAACTACTAGTATGTTTTCATTATTTAACGTTTAACCTTGGCCAAAAGGCCACGCTACGCGAACAACCTTTAACTTTTCACCTTTAACCTTTCACCTTTAACCTTTAATCTTCAACTTTGTTTAATCGGCACCGTAACAATAAACCTAGCCCCCTGTCCTGGTGTGCTTTCTGCCATGATGCTACCATTATGGCGCTCAACAATTTTACGGCAGATAGCTAGACCGATGCCGGTTCCTTCATACTCGCTGCGACCATGGAGCCGTTGAAAGGTTTGGAAAATGCGATCGCGATACTCGGGGTTAAACCCAATACCATTGTCTTCAACTATAATCTGACAACGCTGATTAACGGTTGCGCCTCCATAACTTAAGGGAACACTTTCCTGAATCAGTTGACTATAAATTGTAACGAGGTTACCTCTTTGTTCTGGTCGGAATTTAAGTCCGTTACTGATCAGGTTTTGCAAAAGTTGACGCATTTGCAGGGGATCAGCTTCAATAGTATGTAGTTCACCGACTTCCACTACGCCACCAGATTGCTGGATACGTAGTTCTAAATCAGAGAGTACCTCTTGTACCACTTGAGCCAGATCAGTGGCAACCAAAGGTCTTGCCTTGGTGGTCACCCGGGAAAGGCTAAGCAAGTCACTGATTAACACCTGCATCCGTTCTGCAGCATTCTGCATCCGTATCAGGTAGTCCTGCCCCTGCTCTGTTAACTGTTCATGATACCTGGTCTGAAGGCGATCGCCAAATGCCCGAATCTTGCGCAGGGGTTCTTGCAGGTCATGGGATGCTACATAGGCAAACTCTTGTAGTTCAGCATTAGAACGGGCAAGTTCCTGACGCTGACGGGTTTCTGTTTCTAAAAGCTGGGCTTGGGCTAAGGCAATACCAATTTGGTCGGCCAGTTGTTGCAACAATTCACTTTCAAAGTTAGTCCATGGTCGTGGATTCGAACACTGATGGGCAATGAGCAAACCCCAAAGTTGGTCTTGTTGCTGAATTGGTACCACTAGGTTAGCTTTTACCCCAAACTGTTGCAGCATTTCTACATGGCAAGCTTCGATATCAGAGTTTTCTAAGTCACAGATGTTGCTAACCCTTCCCTGACGATACTGATCCAGGTACTCTTCATGAAAGCAAGGATCTTCGATGCTTTGTCCGAGCATGATTGGCCAACCAGGTACTACTGCTTCTTGAAGCACTTTCCCCCAGCCATCAAAACTCAGTTGGAAGAGTACAACTCGGTCAGCCTTGAGAAATTGTTGCACTTCTGTAACAGCCGTTTGCAAAATCTGCTCCAGTTGTAGAGACTGGCGGATTTTCAGGGTAATTTCTGAAAACAATTGCGATCGCTGATTTTGGCGCTGGAGTTCTTGCTCTGCTAACTTACGGTCAGTAATGTCATCCACCACATAGGAAAATCGGGGGTGAGGAGCGGTTGTGTCGGGAATTGGGCATACAGTAGCGCATAACCACCGGGTATCGGTTTCAGTGGTGTGATCATACTCGAAGGAAATGGGCTGATTGCTTTGTTGGCTTTCTCGGTAATGGGTAATCCACCGACGGATATGAGTTTTGGGTGCCCCCAGGTCACTGGCTAACCGATTCTGCATGGCCTCGGGTGTAGTCCCGAAAAAATCCGCCGTACTCTTATTATCAGAAATATGCAGGATGTCATCATCCAGAAGTTCCACGACCCCCATCAATAGTGCGGAACTGTTGAAGAAACTACGCAGGGTCGATTCACTCTCGAGCAGTGCAGCTTCTGCCTGTTGGCGCTCTATTTCTGCTTGATGAGCTGCAATCAATCGACCAAGACTTTGAGCCATTAATTCTACAATTTCCCGTTCGTGAGGCTGGAAATCCGTTTCTCTTACCTGGGTTGAGGAAAAATTCAGGGAGCCGTAGACTTCACCATAGACAAATATAGGAGTGCCGATATAGGACTCAAGTTTTAGAGTTTGGTAGACTGGATGAGCGTGCATCAGTTCCATGTCACCTACATGAGTATAGGCAATGGTCTTTTTTTCGTGAACGACAACAGCACAATAGGTATTTTTTAATTCAAACTCTGAGCCAGCTACTAACCCTTCTAGATCAGACCTGACCGACAGGATGGTGTAGGAATTAAGGTGTACTTGACTTATAATGCCAGTGGGCATCCCTAAAATTTTACATCCCGTCTCCAGATAGTCAGCATACAGCAGCTCAAAGTTTTGGTAATTGGTGGTATTCAGCCGATGTAAGTGTTTGAGGTTGTTACTAAAGGTTTCCAGAGCCTGAGACTTTTGCAAAAGTTGCTCGTCTGCGTGCTTGTGTTCAGTGATGTCCCGTCCTACTGCCTGGAGCTCAATTAATTGACCCTGCTCGTTAAAGATGGCACGATCGCTCCACTGCTGCCAGCGCATCTCTCCTGTGGGCATAATCACCCGGTGTTCAACCGTTTCTACCGGATTCTCAGGGCTTAGAGAAGTAATACACTCTTCTAGCCTTTTGATATCCTCATTGGGAATCAATGGCAAAAACCGTTGCCCAATCAACTCTTCCTCTGACTTGCTGAAATAGCGACAGTAGGCACCATTGACAAAGGTAAGAGTTCCATCAGGACGGAAACGACAGATGAGTTCGGTTTGATCTTCGACAATAGCGCGATAGCGAGCCTCGCTTTGATACAATTCCTGCTGATTTTGCTCCCGCTCGGTTATATCATGGTTAAGACCAATGGTGGCCACCATATTGTCTTGCTGATCATACAGAGGTACTACCACCGTTTCACACACCCCACACCTGCCATCTTTGCCAATAAAGTGAATCTTCCCAGACCAACGTCGGGACCTGGTCATCTCCTGGATAATCTGATCGGTTAGAACCGTCGCCTCTTCCGGTCGGTGCAAAATCCCTACAGTTGTACCCAATACCTCAGCTTTGGTGTAGCCGAATATTCGCGCTGAAGCGGGATTCCAATCAATTATCTTACCGGCTAAGTCGGTGATTATGATCCCATCGAAGATACTTTCAAAAATCAGAGCCTGTCTACGCAAGGCCTCTTCCGCCTGTTTGCGCTCAGTGATATCGATGGAAGAACCGATGTAACCGGTAAAGTCCCCATTGGGGGTAAATCTGGGAGTGCCTATATCTAATATCCAACGATACTGCCCATCCCTACGTCGCAAGCGGTACTCCATGGGAAAATTTTCTCTGGCGTCGAAGGCGGATACATAGGTATTGAAGCTGGACTCTAGGTCATCAGGATGCACCCCTTCAGCCCAGCCCTTGCCCAATTCAAGTTCGAGGGTCTTACCGGTGAAGTTCAACCAAAGCTGATTGAAAAAGTTATAAAGTTTATCAGTGCCTGACATCCAGATCATCACTGGGGCATGATCAGCCATCATCCGGAAGCGAGCTTCACTTTCTTCGAGGCTGGCTTGCTTGTGTTTGGCCTCGGTAATGTCCCGTGCGATCGCATAAATTAAACCATCGTTAACTACAGGATAAGCAGCCCAGGCTAGCCATTTATAAGACCCATCTTGACAGCGATAGCGATTCTCGAAATAGACAGTAGGGATGCCAGTCCCCAATTGTTCCATTTCCGCCCTAGTTGCTGCTCGGTCATCGGGATGGACAAAATTGAAAAACGTGGTGCTGGTTAGTTCCGCTTCGGTGTAACCCAAGGTGCTAGTAAAGGAAGGGCTCAAGCGCTTAAAGTAGCCATCGAAACCCGCTATACACAGCAAATCTATCGAGAGGTCAAAGAAGCGATCGCGTTCTTCCTGGATCCGTTTCCATTCAGTAATGTCACGAGTAAAACATCGGGTATGGACAAATTTGCCATTTTTCCAGAGGGCATTAGAGTTAATCAGCACATGGCGAATCGAGCCATCTTTGCACAAGAGTCTGGCTTCGTAGTTTTTTAAGGTTTCTTTAGCAGTTAGTCTGGCCAGGATATCGTCAATCACCTCTTGCTCCAGGTAAAATTCAGCAATGTGGTGACCGATATACTCCTGGGCGTTGTAACCCAGCAGATCTAACTCTGCCTGATTAGCCCACAGGATGATGCCATTGCTATCCACCCAATGGAGACCAACGGAGCCATTTTCTAAAAAATCCAGGAGTTCTTGGTCAACCTGGGGTAATTCATGCTCAAGACCTTGGTTTTCTAGCTGAGGTTGCTGTAAATCCGCTAACTGTTGTTTTAGCTCCAGTTGGCTGATCAGTTGACGACTTAAGGCTTGTAATCCGCCTAACTGTTGAGGCTGAAGTTCCTTTGGAACCTGATCCATGACCGCAAGTGTTCCCAGAGCATATCCCTCAGAGGTAATTAGGGGAACTGCAGCATAAAACCGAATATGAGGCTCAGCAGTAACTAAGGGATTAGTGGCAAACCGTTGATCAGCTAGGGTATCCTGAACTACCAATACCTCAGCTGACTCAATCCCATGGCTGGATAAAAAGGTATTTTGACTTATTGACGTTTCATAATCGCCCAGACTAGACTGACACCATTGACTGTTACTGTCAATCAGGGTAATCAGAGCCATGGGCGTTTGGCAAATTTGTGCAGCTAATGCTGTGACATCATCAAACGCTTGTTGCAGATCAGGGTCAATAATTCTTTTATAATAGTTTTGGGCTGCCCGGGTTATTGGTTCATCAGCCTCTGCTCCTGCTGCCATCAAATAATCTCCAGACGGGTTATGATCAGCCCTAGTTATGATCAGCCCTAGGTTAGCTGTTGCTCAAGAAAGTAATACTGATCACTGATCAGCTAGGATGAGCTTGACTTTAAGTAGCTTGACTTTAAGGATAGGTAGCATCAATTGATTGACGGCAGATGTTTCATCGCCTAGTGAGCACTAGCCCTCGACAACGTGATTATTGCCCTTGTCAAAGAAAAAACTTCTGATTTAATATTATTTGAATAGTATTTAGGTATATTAACTGAAATTAGAGCAGCTGCTCCTAATTTTTAAAGTATTTTAAAAAAATCGAAACATGGCGCTAGGGTTGCCGATTGATTAAATCCAACCAGTAAAGATAAATAAACTATAGCGTTTCTTATCGCTATGAGGTACACAGGATTTTTTACCTCTTGCCTCTTGCCTCTGCTCTCTTCCCTGCTCCCTGCTCCGTTCGCGTAGCGTGGCCTACGGCCTCAGTCCCTGCTCCGAAGTCCCTAACACCCAGAATTTTGTACCTCATGACTATGATAAGTGCTATATATAAATATATAAATAAAGGCTTAGGCTGTTACTAATCTTAACACTCTTTGGAATTCTCCACTAATGACTCCCCTGCCCAAGAGCCTGCCCAAGAGCCCTGAAAAGCAAACGGTAGATAGTTTTTCGATCACCATCGCTCCCTTATCCCTATCAGAAATCTACACCCTTGCTGATGATCAGGCTAATGGAGCTGTGGTGATGATGAGTGGCACAGTCCGTAATCAGACTGATGGTAAACCAGTAGTAACATTAGAGTATCAGGCTTATGAGCCCATGGCATTAAAGGTATTTTCCTCAATTGCTGCCCAGATTCGTGCCTCATGGTCTGATGTCAATCGGGTGGTAATCCATCATCGCATCGGTCGGTTGACTATTGGGGAAATTAGCGTGTTAGTCGCTATTGGCTGTCCTCATCGTTCAGAAGCCTTTGCAGCTTGTAAGTATGCTATTGACACCTTGAAGCATAATGCTCCGATTTGGAAAAAAGAGCATTGGGATGATGGTTCCAGCAGTTGGGTCAGTATTGGGGCGTGTGAGCAAAATGCAGAATTTTAAGGGGTTGAAGGTTTGAAGGTTGTTCGCGTAGCGTGGCCAAACGCGCCCCGCGTGGCCAATAGGCCAAGGCCAAGGTTTGAAGGTTGAAGGTTGTTCGCGTAGCGTGGCCAAACGCGCCCCGCGTGGCCAATAGGCCAAGGCCAAGGTTTGAAGGTTAGCTGGTTAGCTGGTTATTTGGTTGAAGGTTGAAAGTTTGCCTCTTGGAAGCCTTAAATCGTAGGGTGGGCATTGCTTTTGGAATATCATGATTGAACAGCTATCAATGACATGGGCAATGCCCACCAATACCCTAAGTTGGGCATTGCTTTTGGAATATCATGATTGAACAGCTATCAATGACATGGGCAATGGCCACCAATACCCTAGGGTGGGCAAAGACTGATGTGAATTCCGGAATGTTTGGGAGTTGGAAAGCGGCCTTTGGTATCCTGGTTGGTGGGCATTGCTCAGATGAATTCTGCCAGGGTTGGGGGTTGATTTCAAGCAATGCCCACCCTACAACTATGAAAAATTAAGAATTAAGAATTAAGAATTAAGAATTAAGAATTAAGAATTAAGAATTAAGAATTAAGAATCTAACTTCTAACTTCTAACTTCTAAAATAGCCTCCCTGTAGCACGAACTTTTATACTTATCGTTTTATTGATTGAGCGATCGCTTTTTCTAGTTCGACCTTACTCAAGTTGGTGAGGATGAACACCTCTTGAAAGCTTTTACCAGACCTGGCAATCACCTTGAATCCCCCACGAATTGGCACTGATACTTTTAACTGTAATTTAGGACAGTGACTTCTTGCCCGCCCAAGGACAGCAGGGGTAATGGTTTGAATACCGGGGTAATCTGTGAGTCGTTGCAGAACTGGAATGAGACCCTGAATGTGGGTAGAGTGATTCCAAACCAGCCTGCCGTCTTTGGGTTGGCTCATAATACTATGTAGCCTCCAAGGGAGCCATGGTTAACCCAGCACGAGAAAGCTGTTGGTGGTAAAGTTCCGCTTGTTCCTGGGGACCGACCCAAACAATGGCTTGACCTTCGTTGTGAACCTGATGGGTTAGTTCCCAGGCGTGATCATTTGTCATCCCAGGGATATACTTGACCAGACAGTCGTGAACATGCTGAAATGTGTTAAAATCATCGTCTAACACAATTACCTTATAGTTGGGATAAGGTTTTCGGGTAACTTGACCAGAGCGTTCAGGAGCTTTGACTGGTGCAGCAAATGTAGCTTTATAAGCTGCTGATCTTACCATATTCGCACATAGGTTACCAGAATAATTTACAAAAAATTAAGTTTAAAGTCAAACCATTCCTTCCAGTTTACAAAAATTGAAACGCCCTGCATAGTGACCGTGAGAAATAAGGAAAATCAAAAATTGGACTAAGCCTTTAATCCCTAAGGGTTTCAACGACCTTCGCTATTCGCAATTTTTTCTTTGCCTGTAAAGGACAATTTGCCATATTGAAGCGAACTCAGGCTGCTGTTTGTGTAAGGGGGAAGTTGCTGAGGGGCTGTGTGCAATGGCTTGCCGACCCACCTAATTAGCCCGCTCCCTATATAGCAGTCGAAGCAAAGCTTAGGAGATCTTTTGCTCCCTGCTCCCTGCTCCCTGCTCCCTTTCAAGCAAAAGACTATGTCCGCTCACCATGCTTCCCTTGCTATACATGAATGACAGGGGTTTCCACTTCTGACTTACCATCGAAATGATTCAATGAATGCTTTCCCTCTAAACCGCCCTTCCAAAACAGATCGCATTTTGGCTGTGGATGATTCCCCTGACAACTTGTTTCTACTGCAGACGCTTTTAGAAGAAGAGGGGTACGACATTACTTTGGCAGAGAATGGTCGGGTTGCCCTAGAGAAAATAGAGATATCTCCGCCGGAATTGGTGCTATTGGATGTGATGATGCCAGAAATGGATGGCTTTGAAGTAACCAAGCGCATCCGAAGCAATCCCAAGTTACCGTTTATACCAATTTTGTTGATCACCGCTTATGATCATCCGAGTGTGGTCCAAGGACTGGATATGGGGGCGGATGATTTTATTCGTAAACCAGTAGAAGTGGATGAATTGCTGGCCAGAGTGCGATCGCTTTTGCGCCTCAAACATAGTGTGGATGAACGGGACGAAATTGCTCGCCAACGAGAAGATTTTGTCTCTCGGCTTACCCATGACTTGCGCACCCCCTTAGTAGCAGCAGATCGCATCCTAAACCTGATGCAGCAGGGAGCTTTGGGAGAAATTCCCCCTCCAGTCCTGGAAGCCATAGTCACCATGACTCGCAGTAACCACAATTTGCTGACTATGGTGAATACGTTACTAGAAGTCTATCGCTATGAAGCCGGTCGGAAGTATTTGTCTTTCTCTGCCATCCCTGTGCAACAGGTTATTGAGGAAGTCATCCAAGAACTGTCTGCCCTAGCTCGTGATAAAAAACTGTCTTTGGACTATCAGACCGCGAAGCAGCTTAACTCCATAGTGATGGGCGATCGCTTAGAACTGCACCGATTGTTCACCAATTTGCTGGGAAATGCCATTAAATTCACTGACAACGGTTCTGTGACCCTTCGTCTGAGGAATAGTGCCAAGACTAGTGAAGGGAATCAGTCGTGGGTGGTGATTGAGGTGGAAGATACTGGTTTTGGTATATCCCCAGAAGACCAAAAACAGTTGTTTGAACGGTTTCGCCAGGGTAGCCACAAACGCTCAGGTAGTGGTTTAGGACTATATCTTTCCAAACGAATTCTCGAAGCTCATCAAGGAATAATCAACGTTAAGTCTGAGTTGGGTAAGGGGACTTTGTTTACTGTCAAATTGCCGAATCATGTTGACGGTTAACTAGACCTGCCAGAAGTCTATTCTGATTTTGAGCTATTTTTGAGGAAAGTGGGCACTGATCAGGCAAAAGGTTTATGTCTAACGAGATGGGATTGAGCGATCGCTATTTTGAGTTAATCGATGACATTGTCAAAACTACCCTGAAGGGGAAGATCCGTTCTAAATCCCAGGTCTATCAGATGTTGGTCAAGGGGGTGACGGTTGGCACTGGGGAAATTTTTGAACGTTGCCTTGATCAGCGCTTCGATATGACTCAGGCAGAAGTAGATAATCCTAAAAGTGAGTTGAAGCAAGCGAAAGCAATTCGGAAACTCAGGGCGCTTAATACCATTCGTGGTGAATGGGAACAGTGGCAGGAAGAAAACCGAGTTTCTGAAACTATCACTAGCGCTATTCAATTCATTACTACTGCTGAACCGGCTGAGCGCTTTACGGCTTTATTGCGAGTGATTGACCCCAATCAACAACCACCCCTGACGTTACAACAACTGGCGAGCCTGGCTAAACCCTTAAAGCAACAGGCACAACAAGCCTCTGATTCTGATACTGCTACAGACCTTGGACAACTCGCCGCTGGGATTACGGCGGGTTTGGCATCTTGGCAACGCTTGGAAGATTATCTAGTGAGTTGGATTTATGACCAAAGTCGAGGCTCACTGGGATTTGAGGGGACTCCGGAACAGCGTGGCCCTTGGGGGCTGTGGGCGAAAAAGGTCGATAGCCCGTTACCCCAGTCTTTATTTGAAAGTCTAGCGCTGAATCAATCCTTCCATGAATGGGCAGATACTCAGCCGAGTTTGGAACTAGAGGCTTGGGTGGAATTGGCTGTGATTCTCCAGTGCTTGCAGCGAGGACTGGTGAATTGGTTCGATAAAATGGTATATGACTCCAAGATGGGAGCAAAGTTATCGATTTCTACCTTTATCGTATTTGCTGTTATTTGGTCTAGGTTAGCTAATGTTTTGAACGAAACAGCAATTAGTAGCTACGGAAATGCCATAGCAAATGGCTGTTTTCAGGTTTGTCTGCAAATTCTGCGCACCTTTGCCCAACGGGACTACTTCCCTCTCTACGGTGGTGTGTTTGCTAACTTTAGCGGCAACTATCTCCAAGATGCTCTGAATTACCTAGATGAACCCCTGCGACAAGTAGACCGAACCGAGGAGAAAGCCCGGATTCTAACCTTGTTGGGTTATTCCCTTTGGTCCCAAGGAGCCTATGACCAAGCCAATAGCTTCCATCAGGAAGCTTTAGAGATTGCCCGTGAGGCTGGGGATAAACTTTGTGAAATTGCTAATTTCAATCACCTCAGTCGGATTTGTGTCGAGGAAGAAAATTATGCTGATGCAATTAACTATAGTCAACGAGCATTAATACTCGCTCGTCAAGCTGGAGACCGGTTAGGGGAAGCTAATGCTTTAGTGAATTTCGGCTACAGTGAAGTGTTTCAAGCTCAGGATAGCCAACAAGCAGAACTAGAAGTGTATGAAAGTGCAATTAACTATCTAGAACAAGGTCGATTATTGTTAGAACGATTGGGGGATTCTCCAGCAGGGAGTTATGGGGTTGGGCAAAGTAAAGCCTTGTGTTTCAGTAGTTTGGGAATTGCCCATGTCGTGGTTGAGCAGTATCAAAAAGCGATCGCATTTTTAGAACAAGGCTGGCAAGCCGCCCAATTTTCTGGGGATTTGTACTTACAAGGGGTGAATTTGGCCTACCTAGCCCAAGCTTGCTACAGCCAGCAAGATTGGCAGAAAGTGATTTATACCGCTAGTTTAGGAGCCTATCTATTAGAGCAAATTGGGTCTGAAGATTGGCGCAAACCAGCTGGGTTGTTAAGTATTTTGCAAGGACAAATGGGGCAAGATGGCTTCCAAACCCTTTTGGCACAGCAACGGTCAAAAATTATTGCTGTCATTGGCGTAGATGGCTATGACTATATTCCGGAATTGCTAGCAAAATATTTGGATTCAATATAAGTAGGTGCTAAACATTAATCTAACATCATGAATCCTACCCTAACTAAGATCCTTCCTAGGTTTGGGAAACAGACAACCCTAGCTTTGACAGTCCTAGCCTTAACTGCTGGAATGATCTCTAATGTCCAGGCTCAGTCACTGACCTTTGTTGATAATACCAATAGCAGTAAACGATTCTTTGAGGAAGGAAGAGAGCTGTTTGACACAGAACTTAAAAATCTAGTCAACAACAACCTTTCCTCTGCAGATACTATCCTTGAAATTAGTGATGAAGTTATCAATAGAGAAGACATCTTGGAACTGGAAGATACTGATAAATTTCCCGATGATGGTGATAGCGTGAAATAATCAAGTGCGTAGGGTGCGTTAATGAAATGTAACGCACCATCTATAGTGCGTAGTTAATGAAATGTAACGCACCGCCAGTGTATAGAAATTGTATCCTCGATTGCTTCTTTGGGTAATCCTCGACGACTATCAGCTAAACGATCTTCAAAAATCAGTTGAATTGCATTCTTCAAGCTTTCTTTGGCTTCTTCAACCGTTTCTCCTTGACCATTCGCACCAGGAATTTCAGGACAAATTGCCCAATATCCCCCTTCTGTTGCTGCCTCAATAATGGCGGTAAACTCTGCGTTCATAAAAATCTCCTTAGAGGTTTTATAGCCATTATATCTCCCATAAGGTACAAAGGGATCCCCCTAAATCCCCCTTAATAAGGGGGACTTTGAGTGCGATCGCACTCCCCCCACTTACCACACTCGACCCACTTTCCTGTTTTATCAAACTACCTAGACTATTTAATTTTTTATATCAAATCAGGATAATTATCCTTAATAAAAATCTCCCCATCTCCCTATCTCCCCAGCCTCTCCTTAATTATAGATATTCAAGCAGACTTGATATAGCGTTTCTAGGATTTATGAGGTACGCTTCTCAACCTCAAAGTCCCCCTTGATAAGGGGGATTTAGGGGGATCTCTTTGTCCCTCATGGCACATATAATTGCTATATTATTGGCTCTCTCGACGCTAATTCGTTAAAATTTAAGATAGTGATAAAACAGAGGTCGCTTCACAGATGAACCTTGCTGAACTTCTGACCAATCCCAACGTCCTTCAAAGACTACTCCAGTTACTACTAGGACTACTTACCTGTATTGTCGGACTTTTGATCAATCGCTTTGACCAGCAAAAAACTCTCTTTCACAAAATTATAGTATTTGGTCTATGCGTAATAGTTTATGTATTCTTAGCTCATGAAGCAGAAAATTTAGTTTCTCAAAAATCAGCACAAGACAATACCCAGTGGTTCCAACAAGTCTACTGGATTTTAGGTATTGGTTACTTATTGGCTCTACCTATAATTGGGTATTTGTTCACAACTAGGCCAGGAAACCAAACTCAAATCCCTAGACAGATTCCACAGGCAAAGTTACAGCGATGGCGACAACGCTTGCTAGCAGAAATAGCAGCAGACGTTAACAATTACCTTTATTACTCCCTGGACAATCACCACTTGATTAAGTTGGTGATGCCAGACCAAAGGGAGCAACTGGATCGTCCAGAAAAAAATACTGTGAATCCTAGCAATTCTCCTCCATGGTGGAAACAGTTGCCCAAGTACCTGGCAGTACCTTTCTGGGGAGTAACGACAGAATCTCAACCAGGTCAAAAGGTTATTGAGGTATTTAACCAAAAGCATATTGCCGGGAAACTGTTAATTCTCGGTGCCCCCGGTTCTGGAAAAACCACCATGCTGTTGGATTTGGCCAAGGATTTAATTACACGTGCCCAGGAGCAGCCAGACCAACCTATTCCAATTATTGCTGAACTTTCTGATTGGAAAGATGACCAACCCATTGCTGAATGGTTAGCAGCTTATTTAAAGTTTCGTTATAATCTCCCCGAAGCCATTACTCAGGAGTGGATTACCACCGGTCAGTTGTTACCTCTTCTGGATGGTTTGGATGAGTTGGGCTTAGAGCGGCAAAGGTTATGTGTTCAGCAATTACATCAGTTTGTCAAACACGTTCCTCGAATTGTGGTCTGCTGTCGTGAAGAAGAGTACAAAGCCGGTGAGCAAATTCTGGAGATGCGCGGAAAAGTCTGTCTGCAACCTTTGACAGATCAGCAGATAAAAAATTATTTAAAGGGGTTCAAGGGTCGCCTCTGGCCAGGAATTCAGCAAGATTCAGATGGGTTGCTAGAGTTAGCCAGAATGCCATTGCTATTACATTTAATTCCCCTGGCTTATCCCGATGGGTTGAAGCCAGGAAAGAAATATTTTAAGGATCCTAAAGCAAAGGAAGACTATCAGAACGAATGCCGTAAAACGTTATTTAAGAATTACATTGACCGTAAACTACAGGAAAAGCATGACAGTCGAGGTTATTCAGAAGAGGAGACTAGGCGCTGGTTAGCCTGGCTTGCTAAACAATTGAAGAAGCAAAAACAAACCGAGTTTTTGATTGAAAAAATGCAGCCTGTTTTGTTGAATAACTCCCGATCAAAGTGGTTGTATAAGCTGATTTTAGGGCGGATTTACGGGCTGATTTACGGGCGGATTTACGGGCGGATTTACGGGCGGATTTACGGGCGGATTTCCGGGCGGATTTCCGGGCGGATTTCCGGGCGGATTTCTGATAGTATAAAGCCTTCTGAAACTATTAAATTTTCATTGAAAGAAAGAACAAAAATAATTACAACTCTGATTTCCGGGCTGATTTCCGGGCTGATTTACGGGCGGATTTACGGGCGGATTTACGGGCTGATTTACGGGCTGATTTCCGGGCTGATTTCCGGGCTGATTTACTGGCTGACTTATGGGCTGATTTTAGGGCTGACTGTAGAAGAAATAAAAACACGAAATAAACCGAATCAGGGGATTAAAGAATCTGCTAAAAATACCGTTATTATTAGTTTAATTATTTGGCCTGTAACTTTATTATTTTTTGTATCACTTAGTCTAGTTTCGGCAGAGAATGTTGAACCACTCGAAGCATTAATTTTTACTTTTGGGATGGCAATGTTCTTGGGTTTTTCATTTGCTGGCAGACCCGTGATTCAGCATTTCGTCCTCCGCCTCATTCTCTGGCGCAGTGGTTCAATCCCCTGGAATTATGCTGATTTCCTGAGCTATGCCACAGAACGCCGCTTGATCAAGCAAGTGGGTGGACGCTATCGATTCATCCACGATTTGCTGCGGGAGCACTTTGCGACCACCTAGTGTGGGGGTTAATAATGGAATGATTTTAAAAGTTTTGTGGAACGGGCATCTTGGTGGAATGGGCATCTTGGGTGGAACTGGCATCTTGCGTAGAACTGGCATCTTGCCAGTTTCCTCCTTATTTTCGGGCGTTGCTCGTGGAATGGAATGATTTTAATAGTTTTCTGGAATGGGCATCTTGGGTGGAACTGGCATCTTGCGTAGAACTGGCATCTTGCGTAGAACTGGCATCTTGCCAGTTTCCTCCTTATTTTCGAGCGGGCAGGATGCCCACTCTACTCTTATTCATTCCTTAACTACCTATTATTCTTGATCCATAGGCAGACTAATATCCAAAAAAATAAGGAACTTAGCATCAGGCATGAGCCGTTTAAGAGGCTGCACATACCTCTTGGCATCACAAAGGTTGTCGAACCGAGCGAAAACCACTGGTGCCATCGGTGGCAATAACCTCACCAGTACCCATGGGTATAGGTTTCTACCATAGTACATAATAAGTGTATCTCCTTCGTAGAACTGGCATCTTGCCAGTTAAGTGGGACCCAGAGCCAGCCTTCGCCCAAGGAAGATCGTTAGGCTGGCTCTTGCCGTCAATTTTAACGGGGACAATTTTATTGTAGCACAAAAATTTTACTATTATAGCATATTTTTAAAAATTTTGTAAAAAATTTTTGAGGGAGTCGGGAATCGGGAATCGGGAATCGGGAATCGGGAATCGGGAGTCGGGAATCGGGAGTCGGGAATCGGGAATCGGGAATCGGGAATCGGGAGTCGGGAGTCGGGAATCGGGAGTCGGGAGTCGGGAATCGGGAATCGGGAATCGGAGATCGGGAGAGCACAGGTCTGAACTACAGCCACATGACGT
>NZ_JAAHHM010000041.1:0-55399 GCF_010692445.1 Moorena sp. SIO3E8
TTTAGCTTTAAGACGATTACCCTCACATCCATACTCCTTACATTATGTTATACCTATTATACTAATGCCTTCACACACACCACTCCTGACTCCCCACTCCCGACTCCCGACCCCCTACTCCCGACTCCCGACTCCCGACTCCCGACCTTAATGTAAAAAAACCTACCCCTGTGAGGGGGTAGGCGTGGGTTAGTCTTGCATGCATGCCTCTTGCCTTGATCAACTATAGGCCTTGGGCAAAGGAGAAAAAACCAATGAGAATTTACCCCAAACACAACAAGACCAGAAGCCCATTAACTACATAAAATACCGCCACTATCTGGGTCTCTGACCAGCCAGAAAGTTCCAGATGATTGTGGAACGGTGACATTTTTAATAAACGTTTACCCACCCCATTGGCATCTTTGGTGGCTTTATAGTAACTAACTTGAGCTATCACTGATACGGCTTCTAGGAAGAAAATACCACTAATTATAAATAAACCCCAGAGGTTCCCAGTCAAAAGTCCTACCGCTGCTAGTGCTCCTCCTAGGGCTAGAGAACCGGTATCCCCCATGAAGACTTTGGCGGGATTGCGGTTGTGGGCAATAAAACCGAGGCAACTGCCACTCATACAAGCACAGAAGACCATTAAACCAGGGGAGGTCGGAGCAATCAGGGCAGCTAGTCCTAAAAATGCGATCGCACAGGTTCCTGCTGCTAGTCCATCCACTCCATCGGTAAGATTAGTAGCATTACTTTCTGCTAATAGCACAAACATACCCACCGGCCAAAACAAGAATCCCAAGGGTAAGACGATCCCCAAGGGTAGGGTGATGTTAGTGATACTGGCTGGCTGGGTTTGTGATAACCATAGACAAAACAGTAAACTGACTACAATTTGTAAGGCCAGTTTCATTCTCGGGGACATCCCTTTATTGGAGCGGCGTTGGACTACTTGCCAATCGTCCACCCAGCCAATGAACATATAGCCAAGGGTAGCTAGGGATACCGCTAGGACCGGGATAAAATCCTGCTGCCGGAGGAATAATCCTGACCACACCAGGGCAATCACCACCCCTACCGGCACAAAAAATATGCCACCCATGGTGGGGGTACCCGCTTTGTGTAAATGGGATTGGGGACCCTCTTGACGGATAATCTGACCCATTTTGAGTGCTTGTAGAAAGGGGACTGCTCGATATCCAATCCCAGTAGTGATCAGAGCACAGATCAACAGGGGTATAGTGATGGAGTTACCTGCGATCAGGGACCGAGCTGCTGTCCCATCCAAAATTAATGCACCCAGAGTTAAGCCGATTGATAGAATATATAGGAGTTTAGTTCCCGTTAAGTTGAACAACTGCCCAGACAATCGTTTAGAATCTACCACAAGCCTCTTATTCCTTTTTTTCGAACACTCCTCACAAAGATACAATTCCCTGTATCTTTGTTCATATCCGTATAATTTACGGTTACGAGTCAAATCCTAACATCAAAGGTATGCGATCGCTCAGGGTAGGATTGATTTTTGGCAATTTACGAGATCATCAAGCCATGACCGGATCACAGTTGCTAGTGGTGCTTTAGGGGCGGAAAGCTTCTGATGTTTCGCTTTGTAGCCAGCGTTGGTATACTCCGCCCCGTAACGCACCACCCAAGGGAGAGCCCTCATTTTCCGCCTCTTCGCCCCTTGTTGGGACAGCCCGCCTGGGAATTGAAACAGGCAAGATGCCTGTTCCACGCCTGATGCCTGTTCCACTGGGTTAACCATGGTGCAACTCCACTGTAATGATCACAGCTTTAATCGAAAAAGAGACAATCTTGTTGTCGTTGGCTTAACCCGCTGGCAATAGCTTGCAACTGGTGTTTAGAGAAATTTCTCTCAAAGGTTGTGATCGGTCGTCTAGAGGTGTAGGAAAAAGTAATTGAGTATCGCTCTGATCCAGTAGGTGGTTTCAGACGATGGAAAATGCTGCGTGTGTCAGTAAAAATTACTGTGCCATAGGGTCCTGGGCAAGGGATCCAGGTAGCTTTAGGCGCAACCCTCGCCATCTCTTGATCCGAGACAAAACCAGAACTGTAATAATTGTAGTTCAGGGCTTCAGCTAATGATGAGGTTAAATGTCTGGGAATATATTCAAAAGGGCCACCATCTAACCCCACATCATTCAAATAGATAATAATTTTAACCATGCGATAGTCTTCTGGATCTACGTGCCATTGCCTGACATGTACTGGTTTTCCATCCGCAATAGTCCTTTGAAGGGTTACAGCAGCTAATAATGCTGGAACACCAAGGTAATTTTCAACAATATCAAGCAATCGTTCGTTAAGTCCCCACTTAAAAAGTTGTGGGTAACTAATTAGCTCTTCGCGATAGGTTATACAAGACTCAAGTTTCGGTATAGGTAATCCCCGTAATTTTGGTAAGATATCCTCAGCACTATCTATCAGTTCCTTATAGGAAATTTCTAACTCTTCTAGAGAAGTAACAACCGTTCCTTGTTTCAAGAGAGAATTCAACAACGGTAAATCTACTGGAGCTAGGGCAGGTAGGGAGTTAGCATGATTTTCTAGTCTTTTTATATAGTCACCATAATACAGGTGCTCTAGCCTTGGTATTCGCAAAGACTCTCTCTTAAGTTTTCCCGGTAAACGTTTGAGTTTTTTTACTAAATAATTTTCATTCAATATCATAAAAATAGTTTTATAAAATCGATACTATAAGACCATCTATTTTCTAGGTTATAACTGATATAGTTACTTTTGCTAAAGCAATAGATAGCGTTTATCATAACTATTAGGTGCGCTTTCCGCATCTAATTATTAAATTCGCCACGGGTCGCACCTGAACTAGACAGGATGTTTTCCCTACTCCCTACTCCCTACTCCCTACTCCCTACTCCCTGTTCCCTTTGCTCTTAATAAAACTCACGAAACTTTCCTATAAGCATCTAAAAGTTTAGGCGCTTGATGACGCCACTCCAGCATTTCTTCCATCCTGCGCCTACCTTCTGCACTCATTGTTTCTATGACTTCAGGAGAATTGAGAAGTTCGAGAATTTTCTCAGCAAACTCCAGCTCGTCATTAGGCGTAGCATAAACAGATGCATTGCCTGCAGAGTGTCTTCCCTCTCGGAGGTCAAACTGAACAATGGGTTTACCTAGAGCCATGTACTCCAAGATTTTATTCATAGTGCAGTTTTCGTTATAAGCCGATGTGGGAGAGGGTTCCACACATACATCGCAACTGGAAAGCCGCTCTAAAAGTGCTTCCCCGGTCTGAAATCCTGTGAATTCTACAAAATCAGTCAGGTCAAGCTGTTTAGATAAAGCCTTGAGGGTTTCAGCAGCAGGGCCACTGCCAATTAGCATGAAGTGAATATCTTGGCGCTTCTTTTCCTGCACAATATAACGTATTGCCCTGAGAAGATAGTCAATGCCCTCCGGTTCCCCCATAACCCCCATATAACCGACCAGATAGTCACGACCTCTGCGGTAACTCGGGTTTGAGGGCATGATCCGAAACCGTTCTAGATCAGGAGCACTGCGCACTACAACTACTTGCTCTGGTTTCTTCCCCCCTCGGGTAAGGGCGACTTTGCGATGGGATTCATTAGTTGAAATCACCATGTCTGCCGTAGCATAAGTCAAGCGCTCAGCCCAGCGTAGACCATGATAGAAGATATCTTTTCGTCCATACTTGGCGATGTACATCTCCGGAGCCAGATCGTGATGGTCGAAAATTACTTTTACGCCCCGAAACAATTTAAACCATCCCGCTACTAGAACCATTAAATCTGGCGGATTACAAATGTGGATTATGTCAAAACCTTGCTCTTGCCATACTTGACGAGCTAAGCGAAATTGCCAATTCACAGCCCAGCTGTATTCTCGAAGATAGCCAGTAACCGAGCTTTCTTCTGGTGGTAGGGGATGGCGATAAATATGAATCCCTTCCATGACTTCATAATCCTTATCAAACCCATTCCCTTTGGGAGAAATTGTAGTAACTTGATAACCAGCTTTCTGTAAGCTAGTAGCTTCCATCCATACCCGTCGGTCAAAGGGTATAGGTAAATTTTCGACAATTATTAATACTTTTGAAAATGAAGCCATTAAAATTGATATCCTTAATCAAATCAGTAAAAAAAATCACCAAATGTGACTTTAAGGATAGATGCATAAGTACAGCGGTTTGCAATTGATCAGATACAAATTATTAGGTTTTAGGGAGCAGGGAGCAGGGAGCAGGGAGCAGGGAGAATAAAAGAGGGGAGAGAGAAGAGGGAAGAGGAAAAAATACTGTATACCTGATAGTTATGCAAACCGCCGTATTTTAAACTATAGTTTTAGTTTTAATAAATTAAAATTTTTTTAAAAATTATATCGCTTGTAATAGTAATGATTTACACAGGTTTTTTTTACCTACTCCTTATTCCCTACTCCCTACTCCCTACTCCCTACTCCCTACTCCCTACTCCCTACTCCCTACTCCCTACTCCCTGCTCCCTAAAACCCAGAACTTTTTACCTCAACCAATTAATTTATATATATTTTTTCCACAACATTCTTAAATTCAAATTTAGTTGGTTGCGCCAAGGCCCTTGCACTCAACTGCTGTCGCAATTCTGAGTTTTCTGCCAGTTCTACTAAGGCATCACTAAGCTTCTGTATCACCCCTTCTTCCGTCAAACCATCGGTTTTTATCACCCGTCCACAGGTTTCATCCACCATCACCCCTGGTCCTCCTAAATCTAGACAAACTACTGGTAAGCCATGGGACAAAGCTTCTAGAATTACTAGCCCGCCGGAATCATGGAGACTGGGGAATAGAAAAACATCATGTTCTAGATAAGGTGAACTTAATTCTTTCTGCTCCATCCAAGGTATCCAGTCTACAGCATCCTTGATACCCAATTTCTCACTCAGTCTCTGCAGCCAAGTTTGCTCACTACCACGACCAATGACTGTAAAATGGGTATTGGGAATCTTTTGGTGCAACAGAGAAAAGGCTTTCAGCGCCAGATGTATCCCTTTCCAATGTAAAAAACGCCCTACAAAAAGAACATTAAAAGTATCTTTATTGATGAAGTATTCTTCAATAATTTTAGGTATTTTTATGATATCATATATAGGAATATCAAAAACAACGTCAGACTTATACTTGTAAAATTTTGGGATAAGTGCCTGGGTAGGCTTTGAGCGACAATAGATTTTTGATGCGGTGATAAACGTTAAGTTCATCAGCGGGTCAAATTTAACAATAGTATTAGAAATATCGCGGATAAAATCAAATAACCAGCCCCTGACTGGGTAGCTTTTCCTGAGACACCAAGGTGCTTTTACTCCACCAGCTACCGGTCCGAAAATGAAAGGGATTCCTAAAAGACCCATGAAACTGGGGCGTCGAATTGTTGTATTAGTTACGTGATGAACCCGATCAAATACCACCTCCTGGGTTAATGATTTGGCGATTCGATAAGCATCCCATTGCCACCAGATACTCATCAATTGCCACAAGGGAACTGAGAGCAATATTAGGTGTCTGGTAATCAGAATTTTGAACAACCGAGATAACCAGGTAGGATGGTCGCAAAAGAAAAAATGTATGTTAGATATTGGATTTACCTGAAGTTCCTGCTCTACCGGAATCCGATTATGACTCCAGGTAATCACCCAGACTTCATGCCCCATTCGAGCCAGTTGTGTCGCCCAAGCCCAGCCGATTCCGTTTTCTGAACCTGTATGAGGTTGGCACTGATACGCTGAAAGTAATACTTTCATGGGTCAACCTCCTGTATCCCAGACATCAGCAGATATTTGTATAACAGAGATCTTGAGAAACTCAATAGTGTGTTCATGGAGCTGTTGCTTGAGATTTACAGCAAGTTTCGCCCCCCTAGCCCCCCAAATTTGGGGGGAAATTGAGTTAAAGTCCCCCAAAATTGGGGGATTTAGGGGGCTTGCAGCTAAAGGTAGTGAGGTCAATTCATCTGAAAACGCCTGTAAGCACTGAGCCATAAATATTAAGCAGAGAACTGAGGTAGTTTTTGACATTGAGATGGGCAACGCTTGCTCTTGCGCTAGATCCTAAGGAGAGCCGTAACCCTTGATCATTAATTAGAGTCTGCATAGCCATAGATAGGTCTGGTATCTGTCCAGGCTTAACTAGCAAACCATTGTCACCATGTATTACCAACTCTGGTATCCCCCCTACTGGTGTGGTGATCACAGGTAAGCCCCAACCCATGGCTTCAAGCAATGCCATGGGCAGACCTTCGTTATAAGACGGCAAGATAAATATGTTCGCTTTTGCTAAAAGAGCATCCCGTTGAGCTGAGTCTATGCCGCCAAGGACTTTGATATGGTCTCCTAAATCCAGACTTTGAACTAATTGACAGGCTTGCTCTACTTCTCCATCCCCTGCTAATAGTAATTCTGAGCAAGTTTTTTGTTCAGGAGAGAGAGAAGCAAACGCCCGGATCAGATCAAATACTCCTTTCCGTTTACCGATTTCTCCCACAAAAACTAACATTATTTGTTTGGAATTTGTGCGCTCTGGAATTTTTGATGGCAACTCTACTGGGTTAGGAAGAATTACAACCTGTTCTGCTTTTAGTCGGAAACTGGACTGGTAAAAGTTTTTCCAGCTTTGTGATAGAACAATAAAGTAGGCAGATTGTCGAAACACCAAGCTAATTATTCCTTTTGCCCATTGAGGTAGCCCAGTGTAAAACAACTTATACTCGCTACCATGGGCGTGCAAAACCACAGGGACATGGAATGCTAGTGCAAGGAGCATCAAAATCATTTTCCGGAGCGTGCTACCCCTTTGAGAAAAATGCACGTGAATCAGATCAGTCTTTTTTGTGGATAACCTCCACAGCAACTTCCCCAGAGCTTTTCCAAAAACTAAGAGCTTACGAGTAATTGATCCGTTTTTGCCATCAGTACAGGTAGTAGGAATATGCTGAATTTTAACCTGAGAGGGTGCATTACGAAGAATAACCTTCTGCACTGATGGGATACCAGCCTTGATCTGAAGGTTGTCACCTAACATTACTACCTGACATCCCACGACAGGAAAATTATTTTGTGTTTTAAGGTCTAATTTTTGGTATTTACTTGTATCTTTACTTGTGTCTTTACTTGTGTCTTTACTTGTGTGTGAAGACGGATAGTGAACCATAATTTTCCCTAATTTTAAGACATTCAGGACTTCGGTAACCTGCTCCCTGCTCCCTGCTCCCTGCTCCCTGTTCCCTGCTCCCTGCTCCCTGCTCCCTGCTCCCTATTCCCTATTCCCTATTCCCTGTTCCCTGTTCCCTGTTCCCTAAAAGTAATCAAATCCACTTTGTCCACCTAAGTGCCCAAACTTTTTCAACACCATAAAATGGGCTTAATAGTAGTGTGAGGGCAACCCATACTGGTCCGACTATGTATAACCAAAGACGGCCACGATGACGTTTGATAAAACGCTCCAAGGGATAACGTAGTCGTCTATGCCAATAGGTTAGAGGGATTAATTCTTTGGTGTAAGTTTTGTATATTTGCTCTAATTCATAGGTAGCTTTTACACCAGCGATGCTGGTTTTATTGTCACCACTTACTGGAGCAATGCTTAGCACCTCTTCGATCACGCGCCAGCGCACACCACGGGAGTAGAAATAATTAAATAGCTCAATATCCATGGTGTACTCATAGCTTTCATCTAATGGTTGAGGTCGATCAAGCAGCTTGCGCCGATAAAAGCAGCTAGGTTGGTGAATGGGAGAAGCAACAGAAATTAAGTCAATTTGTTTGAGTGTAGGAGCTTTAATGTAGATCTGTTTTTTAGCATCCAATATCATCGGTCGTGACCCTAATCCTAAGGGCAATACTCGCCCAAATAGAGTCATCCAAAAATTAGCTCCTTTGAGTGGTTGACCTAAATTGTCAGTCCTATATTCAATTTGGCTGCGACCAACTAAGACGTCAATATCAGGCGACTCGGCAAAGTATTTTCCCACTGTGTGTAAGGCATCTGGTGCTAGGAGGTCGTCACTACACAGCCAATTAACGATATCACCATTACACTTCGCAAAACCTTTATTAATGGCATTGGATTGACCACTGTCTTTTTCACTAACCCACCAGGTAATGTATGGTTCAAACTGCTTAATTACTTCGACACTGTTGTCAGTAGATCCGCCATCAATTACAATGATTTCTAGCTTGGGATAGTTCTGCTCAATTAAGCTTTGTAAGGTGGCACAGATAGTTGATCCGCTATTATAATTAGGAACAACTATCGAAATGCTCGGAAGTTCGGCTAAGGGAGGGTCTTCTTGTTCATCAATGGTACTTTCCTCTGAGTTTTTCATGGCTTACTATCCCGTTTATTTTACTGAAATAATTTACAGGGTTTTTCATAGCAATCAGGTACACAGGATTTTTTCCCTCTTACCTCTTTCCTGTTCTGACTTCTGTGCTCCCTACTCCCTACTCCCTGTTCCCTAACACCTAGTAAGTGGGGATTCTTGACAATTCGACTCTGGTAAACAGCTGCCGAAAGAGCGGTTGATACGTACAGAGTCCACACGATGTCTTCGGCAAGAATTGATGGGTCTAGGCTCAGGTTAACAATACTGAAAAATACTAGGTAGAGAAACATCCAGAAAAATTCTAGTTTTTTGGTGACGCTTAGGACTTGAATTGTCTTAAATAAGGCTATACATAAACTAAGCACAAAAAGGAAAATACCTAAAAATCCAAGTTGCAGAGCTAACTCAAGATAACCACTATGAGCATTACCATATCCTCCATGGGCAAGCCATGTAGAGTTGATGACAGAGTAGCCAGCGTCGGAAGACCAGAATCCTTCAAAACCGTAACCTAGCCAAGGTCGTTCTAAAATTTTATCAAATACTAAAGTCCAAATCGGTAAACGCCCATTCAATTGTAGATCTTTGCCTAGAATATCAACTAGTATGAATTCCAGGTTCCATAAAATTACTATCGATGCCACAAAAGCCAGGAGGGCTGAGACCATGTAAAGAACAGTTTGTAACTTATAGTGCTGTTTGACAAACTTGTAAAGGGGCAGCAGGGTAATCATAACTAAAAAGATTAGCAATGCTGATTTTCCCTGAGAAAGTAGTAGCATCAAAACAGATAAGCTAAATCCCACCCACCCTACCCAGCGATATTTCCGATGGTTGAGGATGCTCAATAACGAAATTATGGCATTTAGGGTCATCAGACGAGCTAAATGATTTTTATGCCTAAAGATACCCTGAGCGGGAGCGTCCCCTAAGCCATGAGCTAAAGTGACCAATAAGCTTAAAATCGCCACTATACCTAGCACCCATGCCACCAGACGCATTTGCTCCTTAGGGTTATAGCGAACTGCTAAGTATGCTCCGAGGGCAGTTGCACGTAAGACGGCTCTAAGTAATTCTGGAATACCGGGAACCGCAGACCATCCAACCGACCACACAGCAGTCCCTACTAAGCATAGTAACGGTATATCCCTTGTAAAAACATAGGCAAATCTTTTCCATCGCCAAAGAATTAAAAAAAACAAGATTAGATAGCTACCAACTTTTAAAAGCTTAAGTAGAGGACCTGGAAAATCAAGAAACATGCCGGAAAATAAGCATATTCCAATCAAAAATGGTTCTAATTTTATTAAAAAAAAAGTTATTAACTGATTAGTAGATAACCTTTTTAAATTTATCATGAATTATCTCTTATTGAGAGTTATATAACCCTAGTTATATCAGTGATACTATATTTTCTAGTAATGATAGTTATACTCCGGATAAAATTTCAGTAAAAAGGGATAAGTAGCGTCTTGCTTGAATTTCTAAGGTAAATTCTTTTTCTACTTTTTCGCGGGCGCGGTAGGATAGTTTCTGATGTCGTTCTGTGTTCTCTAGCACCCAAGCAATTCCTTGAGCTAGAGCTTCAATTTGGTAAGGTTGGGCTAAATAGCCGTTTTTCTGGTGCTCAATCAGATCGGGCATCCCGCCAATGTTGAAGGCGACGCAAGGAGTTCCACATGCGATCGCTTCCATGACTGTGTTGGGCAAGTTATCTTGAAGGGAAGGGCAAACAAATACATCTGCTGCTCCATAAACTAGCGCTAGGGAGAGATCATCGCTGAATGTCCCTAAGTAGTGAGCGTTAAAACCAAACTCAGGTGGATTGTCTGGCCGAGAGTCACCAAAAATAACTAACTCTAGTTGATCTCGCCATCCGGATTGGCTCAGCTCTTGGAGCGCTGGTTGTAACAATTGAAACCCTTTGCGTTTTTGACTAGTGGCATTTACTCCTCCAAATAAAATAAGTTGCTTATCCTGGGGTAAGTTAAGTAATTCTCGCGCTACCTGCTGATGGATGGGTCTGTACTGTTGAGTATCAATGCCATTGGGAATGAGCTCAATTCGCAGATCCTGGAAAAGGGAACTGGCACTGGCACATTTGGCTAACCATGAGCTGAGGGTGACAACTGTCAGGTCAAGATTTCGCCAAGCTTTGGCTTTGCGCTGCCATACCCAACGGGATAAATCCCAGTCTTTGCTGCTGTTAAGTTGAGGACAATTACCACAGGAGACTGTATAGCGATCGCAATCGTGATTGTAGTGACATCCTCCTGTGAATGGCCACATATCATGAAGAGTCCAAACAATTGGTCGCTTTAGTTTCCCAATGGTTTCAATTTGGACATAGCCAGCACAAATCCAATGGAGATTAATAATATCGGGCTTAAGTCGGGCAACTTTGGGAACAACTGCATCGGGAAACCACTGGCTAGAAAAGGTTTTATCTTCCCGTTGGGGGTAAAGCTTTTGAGGTAAAGCGCCAAAAGTCCATCTGCTCCTGGCTAGGCCCTGTGTCAACTTTTTTGTTGGTCCAATGACAGTTTGATCATGACTAAATTTTTCCTGCACTAAAATTTGGGAATCTAAATTAATGCTGTGGAAACCTTGATGTAATCGATAGGCAGCACGAGCAGCTCCACCAGAGATATCGAAACTACTAACAATTAGAGTCTTCATGGTTTAATACCTTCCATGAACAGTGAATCGGGTTTACGCACTTTGCCCTCAAGCATATCTAGACCGTAGCTATTAAAATCTTGAATACGGCTTGAATCAGCACCACAAACGCGCACCTCTACAAATCCTGAGCGCTCCAGCAGTCGTCGTAAAGAAAACCGGTCATACATCCAATAATGAATTTCACCTGAATTCCGAAACAACCCGACTTCAAATGCTTGTCGTGCTTCATTCCCTGCGATCAGAGTCACTAGATATTTGGCAATACTAGTTCTGAGATTAAACTTCCTCAAGGTTTTGTAAAACCAATACCTATCTTTAGATGCTAGTCGCTCTATCCAGGATTTTTTTTCAGAGTTTTTATCCAAAAATATATCAGCATTGCTACCGATACGAGATCTGATAAATTCTTTATTAGTAAGATGAGTATCAGCTAGATAACTAGCCATTTCACCACCTTTAACGTGGCGCACTGTCTGGTCATAAAGTTCTAACATTATCCAGTCATAGTTAGGCTCTGCTTCCGTAACACCAGACTCAACCTGTTCTAAAGTAGAGATATAATGTCTAGCTATTGATTCTAGATCAGGAACAACTGCCCTAATTATTCCCTGTGGCTTAAGAACACGCCAACACTCAGCAATAAGTTGATCAGCTTCATGCTGCTTGAGATGTTCTATTACATGAGAACTATAACAAGCATCAAAATAAGCATCAGGATAGGGCAACTTTTTCCTGATATCATGATTATGAATATCGGATGATTGTGGTGCTAAATCAACATTAGTCCACGCCGGATGATTAGAATATGTAGAGCCGCAACCTATATTTATTAGTTTTAACATCAACCTACCATAAAACTAACATCACTAACGATATGGCAAAGGGAGTAGGGAGTAGGGAGTAGGGAGTAGGGAGTAGGGAGTAGGGATGTCGAAGACCGCGCTGGATCGCTTCTGCCTTCTGCCTTCTGCCTTCTGCCTTCTGCCTTGCTGTTGTGCAATTTAAATGCAAAACAGCTTACGTTGATTAAAATTGATTTTTCCATCTATTGATATTTTCTATTGGTAAGTTTATTTTTGTTTCATAGGAGGAATCTATCCAATGTTTAATCGAGTCTATATCATCTCGTTTAATAACTGGAAGGTTAGTATCTTTAGCAATTTCAGTAGCTCTGTTATCAATAGCAAGAATCAGTGCTCTTCTACTGTGTTGTAATGCTCGAATGCCAGCATGTAATCGCGTACCTATATAATCTACATCACAGCTAGATAAACACTGATCTAATGCTTTTAGGCTAGGTTTCAGATATATAGCACTCTTGCCACAAAAGGATTGCATATAGTGATAATCTTTGGGCTGCTGAGTCCAGAAATAAATTTTTTGATAGTTTTGTGACAATACCTTGACTAGGTTGAAATCAAACTTTTCATTTTGATGATACTCCGTGAAGGTAACTAAAACGGAGTCTGACTTTTTTCGTGGTATATTGGAACAGTGTTCCTCTGTCAGAGTCCATAATGTCGGGCAAGAGGTATTAACTACGTTAGGGATGCCGATGGATTTTAATTTTTGCTCGGTATAGCTATCTCTAACCGAGTGGAGATAGGTATTACTGAGCAGCACTTTATACAAAACTCTTGTATAAAAATTAGGCTTTTGTTGATATTTCCACCAGCCCACACCCAACAAAATGATGTCATTAATAAATAGGGAATCCCACAGATTAACTTTCCATTGCTTATAGGAATTCATCTTCGATGATAAAAGATTAGTTCCCCCAATAATTTTGAGGTCACTCATCCTCATGTATTTATAGGAATTACTGGAAATTTGATCTTGAGTTTGAATCCGAATTAATAGGGGTTCATCAAAGGTTTTATTTATAATGTTATCGACAGAGTCAATAATAATCTGATCGCCTAGGTTAGAGCTGCAAATCGATGGATCTAAAAGGGAAATGACTTTCATAGTTTTTTAAGCAAATCTGAAAATGCTTAATAATTTAGTTAATTTAGAGCGTTTAATAAAATTTTGAAAATAATTGTGGTCATAATCTCTATCGACAGCGGTAAATTGGTTATAATTAATCGGAAAATTAAGACTTATGGTTTTCAGTTGTGCTAGTTGACTAGTTGCTGATACGGTATGGGTTGCCCCTTCCCCAAAACCAATATTTGAAATCAGGTTAACAGCAGGAACAATTGATAATCCAGACTGTGCAAGTCTGGCAAAACTCCATCGGTAATCCCAAGCATCATACTTACCGTTTAGTGTAGAATCAAAGGATTTTTTACGGGCTTGGTAATGCTCGTTATTTGCCAACACATCCCTGATGCGATTTTTAATATCAGGATTTGACCAAAGACTCATAGTAATATCATAATAATTCCATGCCCTTCGCCAAGAAGCCCAACCCCAAATTCCACCATAATAGGAGAAATGATAACTCTGACGATCAGACTTCCATTTACCTAGAAAGTTAGTCCCACTAACCATCATGACTCGCTCATCGTCTCGATATCGCTCTAACAGATTTTCACAAAATGGGAAAAAATCGGGATGGGGGAGACAATCATCTTCAAGAATAATTGCTTCTTCAACGGTGTTAAAAACCCAGTCTATTCCACTTGACACTCGCTGACAGCAGCCCAGATTTACATCAGAGTAGTTTTCCAAAACCTCACAATCCCAATCGACGCGCTCAATAATTGCACGAGCTGCAGCACACTTTTCTGCTTCACCTGGTCGATCAGCACGGGGTCCATCAGCAATCACAAAAAGTTTGGGAGGTTTGGCTTGGCGAATTACTTCAAATACTCTCTCAGTAGTATCTGGTCGTTTGAAGATTATGAAGGCAACTGGAGTTTTCATCTTTATCTACATAATTAATATAAAAACTAGTATTTTTCAGTAGCGACTTGCTAAATACTAGTTAAAATACTCTGAATTTTTTGTAGGAGCTGATCAGTAGAGTGAAGACGTCTATAACCATCAAAATCAGGTTGCACTTGTTGGTTATAGTTATCCAGTTGACTACAAAGGCGACCTATAGTATAAATACATTGCAGCACATCCCCTTCATTAATAGTCAAACCCAATTTAAATTTACGTACTCTCTCTGCCATACAAAATTTGCTGCTCACAATCACAGGTTTTTCACAAACTGCTGCTTTAGTTAGGATATTGCTACTGTGGGGGAAGTCATGATAGGCAGCAAATAAGATATGACAAGTACTAACTAAAGCGTTGAATTTTGCTTCATCAGGAATACGCTCAAAATAAAAAAAGCAGTTAGGTAACTTTCGGTCAATAAGAGTCTGGAGTCTTGCTTGCTCTTGGTAAGTGTAGCTGTGCTTGGATAACTGACCGGCGAAGACAAAAACATAGTCTTGTTTCACCATCTGCTGAGCAACTTCTAAAAGTGTCAGAACTCCTTTGCGCTGGGATTGTATCCCTAGTAATCCAATGATTTTTTTTCTTTTCGCTTTGGCTTGAATTTGTTTCACGATTGACCAATTCAAGTCTGGAGCTGACTCGTCGGTAAAATCGGGAAACGTAATGACAGTTTTGCCGTTGATTTTGCTTTGTAATTGGTTAGCAATCCCTTCGTCAAGAACAGCAACAGCTGGGCAATTAGAGGATTTTAACGCAGCATGAGGTTTTAGAGGACCTCTATTGATAGACCAAAACTTTTGTTTAAGCCTCAAATGACGAGGTTGAACATAGAGACCAGACCAAGGGTAAGGGAAAATATTGTCTACTATATGGTGTAGCAGGTAGGGCGCTAAACAACTATCAAGCCAGGGAAAAAATACTAGATCGGGTACTTTACCAATTTTTGATGAAGCATACTGAATGCTAGCTTTGGCGTAATACCAACGTTTTACTGCATTCAGGGCTGTGCGAATTCCATTGATCCTAAATGAGCTAGGCTCTGGTGTTTGAAATTGAAAAACCTGGAATTGCTCTTGATAGTTAGGGCAGTTAAAGGCAATCCATTCAGTTAATTCTAATGGTTTTGGGCAGAAGGCTATTACTTGATGACCAAGCTCAAGCAACATTTTGGTGAAAACCTTGAGGTATGTTGGACGATGTCCCTTCCAATTTTCCTCAATGAGAGCAATGGTTTTCAAGGTAATCACCTCTTAAAATAATTATATCTGGCTACTAGCTATCAATACATACTAACTAAATAGATATCAGGGATCATAATTTTATTTTTACAGAGTTCTTAATATACTCTCTCTAATACTAATTTCAATAAATATTGCTGATATTTAATCAGCCATCATATGGAATTTATATAGTAAAGAGAACAGGGAGTAGGGAGTAGGGAGTAGGGAACAGGGAGTCGGGAGTCGGGAGTCGGGAGTCGGGAGTCGGGAGTGGGAAAAAATAATGTTTACGTAATAGCTATGAGAAACGCTATATAACTTTCTAGAGTCATCTAATAGTGCTGTTGACGGATGCGATCGCATTCTAGTTTTGTAACACCTGATGATATAAGTCCATATATCGCTGGGCTTGCAGTTCAAGTGAATAGTCTTCCAAGGCAATAGCACGACACTGTTGTGCCATGGTTTCCCGTAGCGGTTTGTCTTCCAGTAACTGCACAATACCATTACAGAAATCTTGAATATCCTCTGGCCGAGCTAAGTAACCAGTAATACCAGGACGTACCAAATCGGGAACGCCGCCGATGTTGAAAGACACCATGGGGGTACCACAAGCCATACTCTCTTGCAGGACCACGGGAAGATTGTCCGCACGGGTGGGGAAAAGAAACAAATCAGCAGCAGAATAGGCAATGGCTTTAAAGTGATCATTGCTGGCATAACCAAGATTCAATGCTGGGATGCCAACAGTCTCAGCAATCGTTTCGCCACCACTACCAAAGGTTAGCACTATAGTTTCCGCCTTGATAGACTGGGGTAGACTTTGCAACGCTTTCAACAGCAAATCGCCGCCCTTGCGCTTCTCGGCTAAGTTTGTGGCGGCAAACATCAGAACTGTTTTGCCAGTGGGAATGTTGAGTACAGATTTGCACTGTTGGGATTCGAGGGGCTGATAGACTTCGGTATTAATACCATTTGGAATATGGTGAATCTCAAACCGGTTGAGCATACTTTGCTTAGCTTGCTCACAAAGCCAGCGACTGGGAGTAACAATTGTTAAGTTTGAGTGACTATAAGCCCAGTTTTTTAGCTTCCACTCTATATGAGTGTTATCTTTTGGAATAGCTGGGTAAATATTTAGATCGGGACATTTTCCACAACCACGTTTCCAGCGATCGCAGTCATAGCTATAGGCACAATGTCCAGTAAAGCTCCACATATCATGGAAGGTAAACACAGCAGGTTTACGTTTAGTTAATGAAGGGATTGCTAAATAATTAAAGTATCCACGACTGCCACCATGAAGCACATGAAAATTGAGGACATCGGCGTTTTTATAAAAGCTGTGCTTAGGAATCGTAAAGGTGCCCAGTTTATTAATATAGTAAAGTCCTAGTTGTTGGGTAATCGGGGCAGTTAGTTTATCTAGAATGGCTAAACGGGCAGCATAATCTACACGATCACTAATCGTTTTGGGTCTCCAGACTAACAAGCGTGAGTCTGCGCCTTGACCGAGCAAACCTTGATGGAGTCGGTAGCCTGCGATCGCGGCTCCCCCAGAAAGATCAGATTGATTGATATGTAGGACTTTCATGGTGCTCGCTAATAATTCCAGGTATAGCGCTAGGCGCAAGTCAGAAGTCAGAAGTCAGAAGTCAGAAGTCAGAAGTAAGCTATAACTAAGTTTCGGAGTTTAGGAGCGATGCAGCGAGGTAGCGCGGTCTTGGGGGTCCCCCCCATGAGCGACTACCGGTGCGGTCTTGGGGGTTTCCCCCATGAGCGACTGCATCAAGACAATGTCAAACACCTTAATGGGTAGTGCTATATTTCAACGTTGTTGATTGCTGCTCTTAACTCCTGCTCGTGTTCCAACCTACCAGCTGCATAACTTTCATAGAAAAGCTTGGAAGTAATCTGGTCTCCAAAGCCAACAATACTGGGAACATTAAACAGTAGCTTTAGGGAGACACAAGCTGTGCTGACGGCAAACACCCTGGGTTGATTATTGACCCTTGAATCTAGGGGTATAAAAGCTTCGGCAAAAAATACCTCAAACGGTAGAAAAAAGAGGTCTGGTTCTGATAATATTATTATTTTATCAAACAATTCAGATAGGGCATCCTCCAACTTCTGGAGTTTAACATTGTCATCTCTAGGATGGGGTTTTATCACCAGTACTGTGTTTGGCTCTATACCTTCAGTGATCAGGAATTCACGGTAAGCAGCAATTTCATTTTCCAGAGACATTCTACGAGCCTCAGAGAAATTTGAAGTGAGTAGGATTGAAACAGGAGATTCAGCAATTTTATTGCGAAACTGGAGAACGTATTCTGGGTTTACCAAACCCCTGAGCTTTTGAAACGTTTCGAGAAGCCACACTTTATTTAATGTGACAGTTTTCATGGGAGGGGATTCCCCAAACGCTTCAGGTAATACAAAATAACCGATATCAAATTTTGGTCTAATTTTTAGATAAGTGATTAGTCGTAAACTCGTTTTAATTTTACGAACTAATGCTTTTTGTTTTTTTTGTAGGTAGCTAATTAAATTAGGCTTAATTTCTGGCTTATCGGCAAATAATGCTTTTGATTTTACCGAAAAGTAAAAACCAATACTATCACCGTAACAAAGTTTCAGGGCAGATTTGTAACTATTAATCAGTAGTTTATTTCCAAACATCCAATTCCGGCACAGGTAAATTTCATCAGCGCTGTTAGTGCCTACCATTTCATGGACTATCCGGAAAATTTTTGATGGGCTGGAATAGTCTAATCGACTCTCAATATCACTGAGTTGCTCAGGGGTGATGTACACAATTTTCTGCCACTCCCCCACTAACTCTGCTATCCTTTTGATAAAGGCTGCAAATTCATCAATTTGCCCAGGGGGAGAATAGAGATGATAAATAACAAGGTAATCTTGGTATTTAATAGTAAGGTCTTTTTGCTGTTTTTCTCTGTAACTAAGCACTGATAAGGCAGTCACTAGTTGAATGGTGCCTTGACAGGTAATGATGCGTTTAACAAGCTTAGGATTAGTCATTTGGTTTATGGAAGTAGTCAGCATTGCTCCTGGTTAAGAGCTAAGCGGTCAGCTATCAGCGGTCAGCGGTCAGCGGTCAGTTGAGGTAACTGAGATTAAACCAATGCTTACCTGTTTAATTCAAAAGCCAGCTGTTCCCGTAGCGTGGGCGTAGCCCATAGGCTTACTACTTGAAAAACATTGCCTACTAACCCTTTCAGACGTTATGTTTTGAATCGGGATAGTCTTCTATACTTCCTACGGGCATCAAGTGAGCTTTTGGTTCAGCTGTAGCGTTTAAGTTCTAGGCTGCGGGGGCTGATAGCTGATAGCTGATAGCTGATAGCTGATAGCTGATAGCTGAATACTGAATACTTACCTTAAACCTGTGCTTTCATCAAAAGCTCACATATTTCTCGAACCGCTCCTTGGCCACCTGCTAATTTGGTAACATACACAGCAGTGTCTTGGTTTTCTGGTATCCCATCAGCAACAGTTAAGGGACATCCTACAGCTTTCAGAACTGGTAAATCAATTATATCATCACCAACATAGGCGACTTGGGCAAGAGATAAACTCAACTGTTCACAGAGTTCTTTGAGCACAGCTAACTTATCTTCAATGGCAAAAAAACTGTACTTGATTCCTAGCTTGTGGACTCGATTTCGGGTTGCCGTAGAACTGCTATTGGTAATAACAGCTACCTCAATTTCAGTCTGTTGGAGTAGCTTTATTCCCATGCCATCTTTGACATTAAATTTTCTGAGTTCTTCACCGCTTTCTGTGTAGTAAAGTCCGCCATCGGTCATGACTCCATCTACATCTAGAGCTAGCAGTTTCACCTGGGATAAACGTGCTTGTAATTCGGTCTCAGGGATGTTATTCATAGCAAATTTTTCGGCGTTGCTGATTCTGGGTATGGTTTCGCCCCCCTAACCCCCCAATTCTGGGGGGAAAAAAACTCTAAAAGTCCCCCGAGCGAGGGATTGCTCGCTCGGGGGATTTAGGGGGCTTCAACAAAACCATATGATCGCGCATTCATTCCATTATTAAGCAACGCAAATTTATCCGCAAATTTTACCCAATTGTAGCGTCCAAAGCTGCACGAACATTCAGAATTCCCTTGAGGACATTTTCCAGTTCTGCCAATGGTACCATATTCGGACCATCACTAAGGGCGATGTCAGGATTTTCATGAATTTCCATGAACAGAGCATCAATGCCAACGGCAGCGGCAGCTCTGGCCAAATAGGGAACAAAGTGCCCCTGTCCACCAGATTTATCTCCCTTTCCTCCAGGCATCTGGACGCTATGAGTGGCATCAAAAACTACAGGATAACCTAACTCGCGCATCTGAGGGAGGGAGCGAAAGTCTACCACTAGGGTATTGTAACCAAAACTAGTACCCCGCTCTGTGAGTAAAATATTCTTGGCTCCCCCAGCTTCCAGTTTGGTGACCACATGCTTCATATCCCAAGGGGCAAGAAACTGACCTTTTTTGACATTAATTGCCCTACCTGTGGCAGCCGCAGCGATTAGCAAGTCAGTTTGGCGGCACAGAAACGCTGGGATTTGCAGGACATCGACTACTTCAGCAACCGTTGCAGCTTGGTGACTTTCGTGGATATCGGTAAGCACTGGCACACCCACCTTCTGTTTGACCTTCTGGAGAATGTCTAGACCTGTGTCTAGGGTTTGTCCCCGAAAGGAGTTGATGGAAGTTCGATTGGCTTTGTCAAAAGAAGACTTGAAGATGAAAGGAATATTTAAGCGATCGCATACTTTATGGATCTCCTCTGCCATTTTTAAGGTAAAGTCTTCCGATTCAATCACACACGGACCACCAATCAGGGTGAGTGGGTAGCGATCGCCAATCGAGAGGGTATCTGTGATTTGAGCGCGATTCATAAATTAGTTACCAAAAAAATTGGGTTTAAAGCCCCGTCCTTCGCTGGATAGAAACCTTAGAATAAAGAAGCCTTAATTAATAAGTTTTAACCCTTATGCTCATAGCCTGCCCCCTTTAAAGGCTTCTTTATTCTTACGGTAACTTCTAGGGACGGCTTTTTTTTAAAACTTTTTCTTGACAGTTTGTACTAGGTGTGCTACTATAAGATTATAAACAATAGACTTTTAAAAGAGATAGATACTATCTAACCATAAGTAGGCAACGTAAAAAATATGTCTGAGATACATATTGCGTAATTTAGTCTAGCGATGCAGCGCGGTCTTGGGGGTTTCCCCCATGAGCGACTGCATCAAGACAACGACTTTAACGTCTATGAAAAATTTAGATCTAAAAAAGTATCTATCTCTAAAAAAAAAAGTAAAGGTACGGTGGGGCACACCGAAACCTAGATCTATGATCAAAACGCTTAGGTCGAATCGGCCTCTACTCTTTCTGGTTCCGACCTGGCTGAGCAAGTCGGCTCGTTGAAGTAAGAATCCCCGTTCTTACAGGACGGGGAGTGTCAATTATTGTTAACTATACAATGGGTTGTACTAATAGGTAAGCTGTCACCCATTTAAACTCCCTGGTATTAAATCAGAAAAAAAACCCTGAAACTCTTTTACCTTCTGCCTTCTGCCTTCTGCCTTAGCAAGGCAGGCTGATTAACCTCAGAAGCCAACGTAGACTATGCCTATTTAGGCATCTCATAACCGAATTGCTGCATGGTTGCACTGTGTAACTCCCAAAGAAGGCTGAGCTGGTTGTCGGTATAGTACTTTTCCCAGCCATTAGCTTTTCCAGAGCGGATATGTTGCGGGTCTTTTTTATGCAGCTCCTCAAATGAAAGTTCTTGCTTGGAGGGATTATAATCTAGACTAATCAAGGCTTTTATCTGCTGACATGCCCTGCGCCTATCCGCCAGCACATCTTCAAAGCGGAGTCTTAAAAGTCTGTCATTTAGAGAAGGTATGGCTTGATTCCAACTTTGATACCATTCACTCCACGAGCCAAATGTAACTTCTCCTCTAATTACTTCATCGAGAGTTTTAACGTCTTGCCAGAAATCCTTGATAAAATTGAAATAAGACCAAAGAACAGAACCGGGATGACGAACAGCTAAGATGACGTATTCCCCTTCAAAATATTCTTGGTAGGGTAGTTCGTGGGTTTTGATAAAGAAGGGAGATTCCTCAGCTGCCAATTTTTGGCGATTTTTCGGCGTTAGCACGCTCAAACAGCCAGGAAGTAAGTAGCGGCAATCTTTCGTATAAGGGGGCACATTCAGGTCATACAGAGCAATCCAGTTTTCTAGATTGTTTTTATTAATTTGAGCATGCAACTTACCCCACAAAGATTTTGAAATTGTCTTGTCCTTTGGCCAACGCCAGTTTTTGATAAAATTTACGGCTCCACTAGCATAGGTCTCAGGTTTCCTACTACCTCCGTAGACTACAGTCATTGGTCGCTCAAAGAAAGTTTGAATTGTTTGCTGGGTCAATGAGTTTCCAGAGCGTGGATATGAGGCAATGTAGATAATCATTTATCTATTGATAGACTTACATATTAACAGAGTTTTTAGCTACTTAGGGAAAACTGGGATCTATTCTCAATAATTTGGATAGCATCTCCAGGTTTAATGATAAATTAAGGCTTGAGCTTTAACTAAATCCTCAGGGGTATTAATCTCCAAAACTGCCTTTTCAGTAATACACACCCGAATGGCAAATCCATGTTCAAGTACTCGCAACTGCTCTAAGCCTTCACACTTTTCTAGCAGTGTCGGTGACAGTTGAGCATATTTGCTCAGGAAATCTCGCTCAAAAGCATAGAGTCCGAGATGGTGGAATACAGGAGCATCTCCAGGATTACGGAAGTAAGGAATGGGAGCACGGGAAAAGTAGAGGGCGTGATTTTTGCGATCGCATAAAACCTTGACTGAGTTAGGGTCTTGATAGCTTGTTGCCATATCCAGAGGACAAGCAAGAGTCGTCATCGCAGGAAACTCCCCTTTGAGATAAGGACTTACCAGCTCGGTCAGCATCTGACCAGTAACAAAAGGTTGGTCTCCTTGGACATTAACGATTACCCTCATTTCCGGATAACGTTGAGCTACTTCTGCAACCCGGTCAGTACCAGTAGCATGGTCTGAGCGAGTCATTTCCACCTCTCCCCCAAACTGCCCCACACAATCCGCAACTAATTCAGAGTCAGTGGCAACTACCACCTTAGTGAAATTAGGACAACCTTTAGCTGCCTCATAAACCCTCTGCACCATTGGGCGATCGCCAATCATTGCCAAGGGTTTACCAGGAAAACGAATTGAATCATAGCGAGCAGGAATAACAGCAAGAATATTCATAAACTAAGTTACCTAACTGGTGATATAATCACGTTTATAAAATTAATTAATCAGTAGCTTTTTTAAACTCTCGTAAAGACGATAAATCAATGGGGTGTATCTCACTTTTTTTAAAAAACTACCTGAGAAATTTCCCTTTAGTAAATCACGCCTGACGTAGGAACGAGCAAAGCTTAAATCAATATCATTTTCGCTTATATAACCGCACTCCCTAGCTTCATTAAAGTACTGAAACCATAAATCTCCATAGGGATGATTATGAGACTTCCACGGTTGAGTGTAGAGGTTTGTATAGTGGATTAACTTCGTATCCTTGTCATAGTAATCAAAGACATTCCAAAGGGGGTTTAGTTCTCCGATTTGGTAATGGTGATGAGCCAGAAAAGCCGGACTCATACGGGCAAGGTCAGGATAAGAATACAGACCTTGCTCAATTTCGTTGTAGTAGGTTTCTAAATCAAAGTTACATTTTTGACAATCGATCAGCATTACGCTCAAGCCCCAAAGGTCTTTAGCTTCAGTGCTATAAGCTCTTTTTGCCAGGAAATCACAGCCATCCAAAGGTGTATCGAACAGTTCACCAATATCAGTCAAACAGATAGTATCTGAGTCAATATAAATAGCTTTACCTTGATAGTTACACAGCTGTGGAATCAAATATCGATAGAGACTAAACTCAGTTGTATTGCGATATTTAACTCGTAAGGACATGGGAGCGAGATAAGGTTGATCATCATTACGTTCAATAGCATTGTGGGTGCCATTGAAAACATAAATATCCAGTTCCCTACGGCTATGCTTACGAAGAGAGTAAATTGAAACTTTCCTCTCCACTAGACTGGCTTCACCAGAGCCGATAAATACTCGCACAGGCTCTTTATTTTTCATAGCTAATTATCCTCATAGTGCTAGGGATTATGGCTCTCTAGAGTGTGGGGAAACTAAATTAGTATAAAATAATCGCTACAAAGCTTACTAAAAGAGGCTTGTAGCGATTTTCAAAAGTAATTCTTTTTAAATTTCATTGTATTCACTCCCTTGGTGTTTAAGGAGTTAAGCTAAATTAAATTATTTACTATAATCAGTCTAGGATAGCCTGGATTATTTATTAGTCATAATTTGATCAGATAAATTTAGTTAACTTTGAATAGTCTTGTCAAAAAAAATCTCCTGTTTATTGCTGTTTACTATCTTTAAATTCACCACGTTTACGAATAACCTTACCCGGTACTCCTACAACTACGGAGTAAGGCTCAACACTCTTGGTTAAAACTGTCCCAGCACCAATGACAGAACCTTTACCTATTCTGCAACCATCAAGGATTCTTACTCCCGCCCCGATCCAAACATCATCTTCTATAATGACACCTTTCTTAGTAGACGGTTGAAGGTCGATAGGCCTATCAAGATCGTCAAAGGTATAGTTTGAAGTAACAATTACAGTATGGGTAGCGATTCTGACCCAGTTTCCTATAACTAAATCCCCTGCACCATAAAGAAAACAAAAAGGGTTAACACTAAAGTCACTACCAATTTTTATCTTACCCTGTGCAGATATGAGCATTGCTGAACTTCGGATAATTGAGCGATCGCCAATATGAATAGCAGAATCTTCCAAATTACATTTAAGGGTTACATTATTTTCTACAATAACTCGATTGCCTAGAAATAATTTACTTAAATTATTTTTGATTACATTTTTGCCTATATAACACTCTTACCCAATATTTCCAAGTTGGTTACGATAATAGTTGTGTCTGATTTTCTGTTTATGATTATTCCATAATTTATTGATTAACTTAAAGAATTCATACATATAGCAAAGGGAACAGGGAATAGGGAATAGGGAATAGGGAGTAGGGAGCAGAGTTGCGTAGGGTGCGTTACGGGGCGGGCTAGCCCTCATGTTCAACCTCGAGCGCCAGTGTTGGGACAGCCCGCCCCGTAACGCACCACCTTTGGGCTAGCCCTCATTTTCTCGGTAGCCAGTGTTGGGACAGTCCGTCCGGAAATGAAACGGGCAAGATGCCCGTTCCACGCCTGATGCCCATTCCACCCACCGGGTCAATATATTAATGGTATAAAACTTTCCATTTTCTAGGTTGATAAAATTGACATTGAGTCATTAAAGTATTACTTTTAACTTGGAATTTGAATACTACGTGGTCGTAGATATATTTAGGTGGTTTTTGAACCCAGACTTTAGTAGAATAAGAACCTGGACGTAATCCAAGGTAAGGCATTTCTATCTGAAGCTCAACTAGTCCATTAGAAAATTTAAATATTGTGTTGTCTAGGTAACTATCTAGATTTAAGAATGGTTCACCTTCTCCAGAACTTTGTCTAATAATAATAAAAAGGGTTCCATTATCAATTTCTGTGTGAGCTTTGCACTTAACACAAAAGGATACCGGTTGACCACTGAGAGGATAGTCAATCCTATTTCCTTGTCCATCTCTAAAGTAAACGCCAATAATATCTAAACCAGTGCTTTGTTCTGCGGGTTTTTCTTTAAAGAAAACAGCTCCTTTTGATTCCTGTTTGTTATCTAGGAACAAATCTTGATCATATTGTTGCATTACCACAGGGGCTTTACCAACTGCTAGTAATTTTCCCCGTTGAAGATAAATTGCTGAATCACAAATAGATAGAATAGAATTAGGATTGTGAGCTACTAACACAAACGTTGTACCTTTATACCGTAATTCAGATAGCTTTCTATAGCATTTCATCCTAAACAGAATATCGCCAACTGCTAGCACCTCATCAATCAGAAGAATATCTGGTTCTGTATGAATTGCACTAGCGAAGCCTAACCTTGCTGCCATGCCAGAACTATAGGTTTGTACGGGCGCATCAATCGCATCGCCAATTTCCGCAAACTCTAAAACTTGATCAAACCGCTGATCAATTTCTTTTTTCGACAACCCCAAAATCGACATATTGGCATAAATATTTTCCCGCCCTGTCAAAATCGGATTAAACCCTGCTCCTAACGCAATCAATGGTGCCAAGCGACCTTTAACTTCCACAGAGCCAACATCCGGCTTAATCAAACCACTAATAATCCGCAATAATGTCGATTTACCACTACCATTTTTACCCACTAAGCCAATTGCTTCTCCTCGTCGCAATTGAATACTGACATCCTTAAGTGCCCAAAACTCCTTTTTCCGCAGCTTATCATCCTTCTGCCGCAATCCTAATAACTCAGTGGCAATATCATGAACCCCATATAATAAAGACCGCTTCAAGTCCCGACAAAACTTTTTAGAAACCCCATTAATCGAGAGAATGACTTCACTATCCTGGGATTTGTTCGCAAGGTCTTGCTCACTGGTACTAATCATCATTAAGAACTCATCCTCTCAACTATAAAAGGCATGGAGAGACGATAGACAATCCAAGCTAGTAGCAATCCCACAACAGCAATTCCACTCGCCACCCAAAATCCCAGGGGATCGGAGATCACACCTGTGGTTGCCAACTCTCGTGTTGTCACCAGCAAAGGAGTGACTGGATTGAATTTCACAATAGCGCCAAATACCCCCTCACTAGGAACTGGATAGACAACTGGAGTCAGAAATAACCAAAATCCAGTTGCCAAAGTAAGACCCATATAAAAATCTTTATACAAGGCTCCCATCGGGGCTAATAACAAGCCAATAAATGTTCCAAAAAATACAAGATTAATCAAAGCAACTGGTGCTATAATCACGCTCCAACTTACTGGCATCTTGAACCAGATAAACAAGCCCACAATCAGAATTAACTTGATACCAAAGTTAAAAAATACTTGACCGAGTTTGCTAAGAATAATCGCTTCACGGGGGAAATTAATTTTAGCCAACATTGCCTTGGCCTGGGTCACGGCTTGGACAGGACCATTCAGTGTTTCCACAAAAGTCTGCCACAGGGTCATGCTAAACATCACATAAGCTGGATAGGGCAACTCCGTGCTACCAACATTAATCACCCCGTTACTCTTAGCCATAGTAAAGCCAACAGCTGTCACAATTGGTGGTATAAAAGCCCAGACAATTCCCAGAAATGACTGGCGGTATTGGGCACTGATATCCCGCACCAGAAGTCGCCAAGCTAGTTCCCTAGAAGCTAGCAAGTCTCGCCCCATCTCTTGAAATAATTGAAGCGGATGCCTCATCTTACTCTCAGGAGTATAAACCACCCTGGGTAATCTCTGATCTGATCCTTTAGTCCGTTTCAAAACTATCTCCTCACTTTTCTAGCAGTTATCAATTGGGTGAGGTACAAATTTTCGGGTTTCAGGGAGTAGGGAGCAGGGAGTAGGGAGTAGGGAGCAGGGAGTAGGGAGTAGGGAGCAGAAATACAGGTTATATTTAAAATTTTAATCTAGGTGAAATCTAGAGTTATCCCTGATAATAATTATCTGTTAACTTATTCAAAAACTATCTGTTAAATCTGGATAGTTTAACCAATTAAGTAAATTCATTGGTTCAGAAAAAAACTATAAGCTGTTGCCCATTTAAATTGGATATTATTCAGTTAAAAAACAAACCGTGTCTTGAGGCAAAGCGCGCATGAGGAGGGAATAAAGATTAGCTTATTTATAGCAGTAAAACTCAAGACAACCCATACAGGGCAATAACCAGTGGCGGAATAATCAATGCCATCAACAAACTTAATGGGGCACCCACCCTAGCAAAATCCAAAAACCTGTAACCCCCTGGCCCATAAACCATGGTATTGGTCTGATACCCAATCGGAGTCATAAAACTATTAGATGCGGCAAACATCACCGTAAACATAAATGCCAGAGGATTCAGACTCAAACTCTTAGCTACCTCCACAGCAATCGGCAATAGTAACACTACCGAAGCATTATTAGACAGCACCTCTGTGATCAGGACAGTAACCACATAGAACAGTGTTAACAACCAATAACCAGGAAGATTACCCCCTAGTGCCACTAGATTTTCCGCTAACCATTGGGTTGTGCCTGACTGCTTCATCGCTATCCCCAAAGGAATTAACCCAGCCAGCAGGAAAATAATATCCCAGCGTACTGTTCCGTATAGTTCCCCAGGCTTGAGACAACCAGTGATCACCATCAACACCACTCCCAACAAGGCACTCACCATAATCGTTAGCACATTAAAGGCAGCTGCTAAGACTACCCCTAAACTAATTGCGATCGCAATCCCTGCTTTCTCTCGCCGTAGGGTTTCTAAATCTCGCTGTCCAATCACCAACAAATCTCGACTGGTTTGCAATCCCAACAAACTTTGCCTCGGCCCTTGTACCAACAGCACATCACCAAAGTGTAAGGAAACTCCTCCAAGTCTTTCTCTGACCAGCTCCTGTCCCCGTCGAATTGCCAAAACTGTACCGTTATAGCGTTGCCGAAACCGCATATCCTTTAAGGTTGAGCCAATTAAATTAGAGTTAGCCAGGATCAACACCTCAGCAATCCCCTCCTCCCCAGAGGTAAGACCGCTTTCCAAGGGTTGTTGTCCAAATTGGACATCAGCTAAGATTTCTATCCCTCGTTGATCTTTGACTCTCAGCAGACACTCCCGACCAGACCTCACAATCAAAATATCCCCTGGTCGCAATACTTTATCTGCCAGGGGTTGGGGAAAACGACTACCATTGCGAATCAGTTCCAAAACGTCCAAATCAAACTTCCGCTGGATTTCACTGGCACGTAGGGTTTGTCCCACTAGGCTGGAATCTGGTGTAATTACAATTTCACTGACATACTCTTTGAGATTATAGTCTTGAGTGACAATACCATTGCTAGCTACTTTACGGTTGGGCAAAAGTCGAGGTGCCACTAGAGCCAAATATGCCAATCCTACGGTAAATGTAATTAGCCCCAATTGGGTGAATTGAAACAAGCTGAAATCACCATAGCCCAACTGTTTAGACAACCCACTGGCCAAGACATTAGTGGAGGTGCCAATGGTAGTGATCATGCCCCCTAAGATAGTGACAAAGGATAAGGGCATCAAAAGCCTAGAAGGGGAAATACTTTGCTTGCGGCACCAATCTTCTACAATGGGAAGTAGTACAGCTACCACAGCAGTATTGTTGATGAAGCCCGTTATCGGACCAGCAATCATTCCCATGGTAAATATTTGCTGGGTTGACTCCTTGCCTCCCCACTTCAGCAGTAGGTCATTCACGATTTGAAGCGCCCCAGTTCGGGCAATCCCAGCACTGAGGATAAACATAGCCATCACAGTGATCGTGGCAGGGTTGCCAAAACCGGAGATTCCCTGTTCTGGGGTGACTAGCTTTAGAAGCATCAGTAACACCATCACTGCGATCGCAGTGATATCCACTGGCATCCATTCCCTAATGAAACTGATTAAAGCTAGTACAACAACGCTCAGGGTAAGAAAAATAGTCATAGATAGCGTAGGATCTCACCAAAAAAGACTACCTTAATTAGGTAGCTCATGGACATCAATCAAACATTTTTATAAATTTACCTATCCATGGAATTTATCTCGCCATAGGATTCAATAACGCTATTAGTTAGCGTATCCTTCATCAAATCTATAATTTATAGTTATAGATTTGATCAGAATCCTTAGGACATCAAATTAATTTAAAGGTAACTTCATAACTTCATAACTTCGGAACTTCGGAACAATAATGTACTAGTCTTTATTCCCCGAATTCATACGTAGTTATGAAGTTAATTATTCCTTATAATCTAGTCAAGTAGAGCCCTTAATTAAAACTTTAAATTAAGACAGCCTTTGTTTAAAAAACTTTAATAATAAACTGTCAATTATTGTTGACTGTTGACCGTTAACGGTTGACCGTTGACTGTTAATCCTACCATCTCGCCAAGCAAAAAATCAATTAAATTAAAATTGAATAAACTCCTGCGAGTCCCTCTGAGTCTGCCAGGAGAATAGATACTGGAGTAGGGGAGTAGGGGATATTCCATGTCCGTCCCCATTCCCCCATCCCCCCATATTCTTCAAAGTAAAGCGTGGTAGCTCACGCTTCGAGCAATTCTCCACTTTCCATCAAGCAGAATTCCCAGAGGGATCACCCTGACTACCCTTGTCAATACGCTTGATCGGTTTCGGTCTTGGTGTTTGGGGTTTGGGTGCTGTGGCTGTAGCCGCGCCATCCTTTTTACGAGCAGGGCGTGGCTTCGGGTAACTCTTTTTAGGACCAAAACGTTTCTTATTTTTATTAAATGGTTTCCTCTTTGGTCCTTTTTTGTTGAGAAAACCAATATCATTTCCTTCCTGGATTACCAGGGTATTGGCTTGCAGCTGTGCATGTAAATCCCAAAAATGACCAACGACCCTTTCTCCCAGGCAACCCTTAAGCTTTAACTTGAAAAACTTAGGCTTATCTGACTCTTTACGAGGTAATTGCCTAATTTTAACAACGACTTGTTCATTCTCCCGCGAATGGTAGATCACCTCGCCACGAATGGAAAAATAGCCATCCTTAGGAATCGGTTCCACCTCAGCTTCTGAGCAGTCATTTGATGTCTCGACTTCTGCTTCGGACTGAGCAACTCCCGAGTCAGTTGTTTCAGCTTCAGCTGTGGATTCGAGAGTTTCTGGTTCCCAGACGCCAACAATTTGGACATGTAAGTTATCGTCTGCTTGCCTGATGCGGGGATAGACAACCCAGAGGTGGGGCTGATTGAGATCTAAGTGATTCTTAACCAAACTCATGACCCGACCGAGTAACACCGCATCAATCAAGGTTCCATCTGCCGCTACAAGTGTTCCCCTGGTCAACTGCTCTGCGGAAGGCATATATTTGCCATTGACCAGACCGATGGCGCGGTATTGCCTAGGTTCACTGGGGGCAGGAATTGGGTGCTGTCTTGAGACCTGACTTGAGACCTGACTTGAGACCTGAGTAGTTACTGTCCCATTAGATTCAGCTAAGGGATCTGATTTGGTGGTATCTTGAGAGCCACCAGTTGGTGTTTCTGGGGGCTGGTTTTGCACACTGGATACTTCCGGTGGTTGGATTCGAGACGACTCAGCTGAGTCGGGAAGCCCATTCACAGACGAATTCATATAACCTCCTAGCGGCGGAGACACATTCCCATGGGTGGTTTTGACTGACATTGGCAGCATTGTCTTGTCAACATGTTCCAGCTTTCCGGTGTCCTTTCCAGAAAAAATTCTTCTGGACTGTTGCCACCAAAAAACTGGAGGGTGAGCGCACTTGGTACTAGTCTACCCACTGTACAGAATGCAGTGAGATAAAGCTTAGATCCGCAAAGTTTATGGAATCTTTAATCTGAGCGGTTTCTAGCCGATTTAAATGAGCTTTAATGCTAGCTTATTTAGATAGATGGGATTGATGGGAGGAGACTTGAAACTCCCCAAATCGTTTCATAATGGGAAGAGAGTAGCAATCTAGTAGATGATTAGCGTTACGCATGGGTAACATACCCGCATGTTTTCAAGAAAACTCCTCTGGGAATGTGGTACAATGAGCCTATGCAATAACCAAGCAATAACAGTATTAGGCTTGACATCCAGATAATCTTCTACAAGAGTGGGTAGCCTGTGAAAAGGTAACTGAGTAAAGCCATCAGTTTTAAATCTCCCGAAAATAACGGAGATAAGCCACAAAGTTGTCACCTCAAATTCAATATTAGGTTGGGTTCCAGCCGATTTGAAGCCTGTGGATAGGGTGCTGCCGACAGTCCTAGTTGAAACAGGAAGTAAACAGGCGTCGTTGTGACGTTTTTGTCCGCGATGTTCACGTTTTATAGAACAGTTCAAGAAAGTTTTGTGTCTCAAAAGCGCAGTCTCTGGATCAAAATAGTGCTAGTACTAGCTGTGCTAGCCTTTATCGGTATTTCGATGATTCCTTTGCTAGGGAATATTTTCAAGGATAATCCCGCCTCTGTTGGGGCAACACCTACAGCTACACCAAATATTTCTGCCCAGCAGCAAGCAGAACTAGAAGCTCAAGCCAAGGGTTATGAACTAGTCTTGCAGCGAGAACCAGAAAATTTAACGGCTTTGAGAGGTCTGCTGGAGATACGGCTGCAGCTCAGAGACATCAAAGGCACCATTGAACCCTTAGAAAAGTTAGCCAAACTCAATACTGACCAGACAGATTATGGGGTCTTGCTGGCTCAGGTAAAACAACAAATTGGCGATCGCGAAGGAGCAGCTCAAGCCTATCGGGACATATTAAACGCTAAGCCTGGGGATATGAATGCTCTGCAAGGGTTAGTTAGTTTGCTAACCCAGGAAAACCGCCCAGAAGCAGCCATCGGTTTGCTGCAAGACACCTTAAAAAGTTCCCAGCAAGTCAATGAGATTAAACCTGGGAGCATTGATGTCATTTCTGTGCAGTTGTTGTTAGGTCAAGTTTACGCGAATCAGAAGCGTTATGACGAAGCCACAGCTATATATGACCAGGCGATCAAAGGCAGCCAAGATGACTGGAGACCAGTGCTAGCTAAAGCCATGATTTTTAAAGAACAGGGTAACACTGAAAAGGCTAAACCCCTGTTTGACCAGGCTGAATCCCTAGCACCAGCCAAGTACAAAGACCAAGTCAAACAGTTGGCAGCCGAAACTCCAGAAACTCCAGAAACTCCAGAAACTCCAGAAACTCCAGAAACTCCAGAAAATTAGTCATTGGCTAAACCATGATTAGTCATGAGTCATGAGTAACCAAGACACAGTAGTAACGCTAGTTACCCATGACTCGACCACTGAGGCAGTATCGGAGTAACAATCAATACTTCCGCTCTTTCGGTTCAAACAAGGTGATGCTTACCGGTTTATATTGCAGGTCAATACCTGCAGATGAGTAAAACGCTAGGGTGTGTTTGAGAAAATTGGGATCATCCCGTTGGGGATAATCCTCCCGGCTATGGGCACCCCGGCTTTCTCGTCGGTTCAGAGCAGAGGTAAGAATAATTTCTCCGACTATCATTAAATTGCGCAGTTCCAAGGCTTCGATAATTTCCGTGTTCCAACAGTTGCCTTTGTCATCCAAATAAATTTGCTGGTACTGTTGTTTGAATTGTTGCAGTTGGTTTAATCCCTCCTCCATGGACCCTTGGTTACGGAAAACGCCACAGAATTGGGTCATACAGTCTTGGAAAGCTTGACGCAACTGGTTAAGCCGTAAGGTGCCAGATTTTTCCACAAGGGCTTTGATTTTTGCCTGGGCTGCATTGAGGTAGGATTGCTCGTCAATGTCTGGTAACTTCCGGTCTTGGACGTATTTTGCGATCGCAGCACCGGTTATTTTGCCATAAACGACACATTCCAACAGGGAATTACTCCCGAGGCGATTCGCCCCATGAACAGAGACACAGGCTGATTCCCCAGCGGCAAAGAAGCCCTCAATTAACCCATCTTCACCACTATGAACTTGTCCATCGGTGTTGACAGGGATTCCCCCCATAGAGTAGTGGGCAGTTGGTCGTACTGGCATTGGTTGATGTACTGCGTCAATACCAACCAATCGATGGGCTTCTTCCCAGCAAAACGGAATCCGACTCATAATCTTTTCTTTGCCCATGTGGCGCAGGTCAAGGTAAACAAAAGGTCCACCTGCACTGCCATCAGGATGAATGCCACGACCAGCTCTGAGTTCTAGGGTAATCGCTCTTGAAGTAATATCCCGGGGTGCCAGTTCCATTTGTTTGGGGGCGTAGTCCCTCATAAAGCGATCGCCTTCTGAGTTAATCAGATAAGCCCCTTCCCCTCGTACCGCCTCAGAAATCAAAACTCCTACCGGATACAAGCCCGTAGGATGAAACTGTACAAACTCCATATCTTCCAAAGGCACCCCAGCCAGAGCTGACATTCCCAGACCATCCCCAGTGGAGGCAAAGTCATTGGAGGTCGTATTAAATACCCGTCCATAACCCCCGGTAGCAAACATGACCGCTTTTGCCCGTACTACTTCCACCTTCGTGTCTAGGAGCTGGAACATCACCACCCCTTTTGCCTGACCCTCTTCCAAAATCAGCTGCATAACGTACCACTCATCGTAGAGTTTGACACCGTTATGGCGGAGATTGTTCACCAGTTCATGCAAAATGGCGTGACCCGTCTTATCTGCCGCGTAGCAAGTGCGGCGATAGGAATGACCTCCAAAAGCCCTCTGAGCAATCCGACCATCCGGTAAGCGCGAAAACAGCACCCCCATGTGTTCCAGCTCAATGACCACCTTTGGAGCCTCTTTGGTGAGGATTTCGACTGCATCCTGGTCTGCCAAGTAGTCAGACCCTTTAACCGTGTCGAAGGCATGGGCTTCCCAGCTATCCTCAGCATCAACATTCTTCAGAGTAGCTGCCATACCCCCTTGGGCAGCCACCGAATGGGAACGAATTGGGTGAGTTTTAGCGACAAGGGCGACATCGAGCTTAGGCTCAGAGCGTTTAATCTCTAAAGCAGCGCGACATCCAGCTAATCCCCCACCGACAATAATGACATCGTGTTCTAGCATCTCGCTCGTATTATGGAATCCGAATTCCTATTTTAGGCTCTAGGTTCTAGCCTCTAGGCATTTACCCTCTAGGATTGCGGAAAAAGTATGAAGCGCCCCTCCTTAAGGACGGAGGCTCTCAACTCCCCTTCCCCGGGTTGCGGAAAAAGCCGGGGATGGTTCGGATTCTCTTCAACCGGTCGCCCCAATAGGTTTCTGTCTAGGCCCTCTGCCGACCGCTGTTGATGTGGTTTCCTCCTCTTCCATCTGAGCAATTTCAATATGATTTAACAATGTAGTCACGAAGGCAAAGAGCAGGAAGGGCAGAGATAGTACCAAAATCAGCCCGACAGTTGCCAGAGCGTAAATTTGGCGGTCAGCACTCCAAAGAGCTAAGGCTGAGGCGAGACTCAGGAAAATTACGATTAACCAAACCATAATTTGTCCATAAATGTCACCAAAGCTTAGGGTGCATACAATGCGATATCGTTGTAAGTTATCCATGGAATCTCTTGACACATTTCTTTATTTTTATAAGCATATGCGTCTCATCCAGGTTTGGGGGATTTCTCAATAATTTTTAAGAGGAGCGCAACATCACTTTACATTTACATCTACATTTAGACTTTACATTTAGACATTAGTCATTAATCCTTAGTCCTGTGTATTTTGTGAGCCCGATTAAGCCAGATGGTATTGACTTTTGACTAATCACCAATTATCAAGAAGCGCCCTCGGTAGGATTTGAACCTACGGCCGAGGGATTAGAAATCCCTAGCTCTATCCACTGAGCTACGAGGGCATAGCTATATCATACATCAGAAAAAACTGTTTTTGCTTGGCTCGTGATCGGGTAGTAGTCTCTGTGTGCCTAATACCTAGTTTCCCGTTCCCGATCTCACCATAGGCTTCAGCTTAAGTGGATAGCCACCACAATTATCGATTGCTTGTCTCAATTAGCGGTAAGACTCAAGGCACTTAGCTCGAACCCGAGTTAAGGTAGGTACATAGTCAGTGTCACTGATCAGAACTTAGTCAGACTCTGTCACAAGGATTCTGATCAGGAGATAGTGACTAGTACTCTGTCAAAATTGAATTGAGGGGTAAACTATACTTTCCCGGATGCTTTTACTAAGCATTAGGTATTACTTAACACCGTGCCACCTTGCCAGCGTGCCACCTTGCCACCTTGCCCTAACCCTCAAAACTAAATTGACAGAGTACTAGGGGGTTAGAATACTTCGTCAACAGCACCCCCTGACAGGGTCAGGAGTCATGTGCCAGTATCATGTTTATTTTGAAAAGGCAGGATGTTGAAATCTCTAGTATTCAGCACCCACAGAGGGAGCAGCAAATCCCGATTCTCAATTACCAGGGGCAAACCTTTCGCCTGCTCAGTGTATTTGGTGCCACTCAGGAAGAGGAAGCCATAGCTTTCTGGCGAGACCTCACCGATCATCGGGGAAAAGCTTGTGTATTGTTGGAAGAACCTGAGCGCTACAGCGTTTGGGGAAAAATCCGTCTGGAGCAATTAGGCACTGAACCAAGCTCTAGGGGCACTAGGGTATCCTACATTCAAGCCTGTATTTTGCTACTACAGACGGTGTATATGGATGTGGAAGACTTCTTAGGAGCTAGACAAGCTGGGTTGTTCCAGAAGGATATCGCCAAGATCTTGATAAATTCAAACTTTCCCCAGGTTGAATCGACCCAAGCTGTACAACAATTGCTCAAAATCGACCCCCTTACCAACTCTGATTTTCCAATCTGGGAAGAACATCATATGATCACCCTGTTGCAAGAACTCTATCGCTTAGGTAAAGGCTATTTTGGCAATACCAACTTTGCTCAGGGGGTTAGCGATATCTTGCAGGATATGCCAGCTCAGGAGCAAACTCAGTTTATCAACTGGCTTAACAACTCTGATCTTGGTCAACTATGGCAATAATCTACATATGGCAATAATCTACAATTAAAAATAAGCGATTAGAATCATTAATATGTTATCTGGCTAACCATAGTCTTATTGTGCCAGTCAGTGATAAGTGTGAAATTCCTATGAGCAGCTCTGCAGAACGGTCATCAGGTAATCTATCTCCCCTCAGCAGCAATACCATCATCTATGGTGGTATTGCTTGGGCGATTATTTCCCTATTATTTTTCTTGCTGTTTGGTATTACATCCCCTGGGCAAGAGAGTCCATTTTGGTACGTGATTAGTACCTACTTTTTAGAATGTATACCCTTCCTAGTAGCAAGTATTCTCTGTTTCAGAAATTGGCGTAGCCCTCAGATTGCCAGTGGACGAAATGTCTGGCTAGGACTCGGTTTGGGGAATCTGTTCTATTTGATTGGTGGCTTGATATTCGGTGTGTGGGAGCTGTATTTTCACCTTAACCCTGATGTATCACTAGCAGATGTGTTTTACTTATCCTCTTACGTATGTCTTGGGGTAGGTATGTTTTTAGCAGTTATTCCCAGGCGCTTAAACTTAGAACTTTGGCAAGGGTTAACGATTATAGCGATTGCCATAGTGGGGATGGCCTTAGCTGCTTTGCTCTTACTTGCCCCTTCCCTCGAATCAAGCACTCCTGAATCTGGTGATGTGACAATTGCCTATTCTATTTCTGACTCGACCACACCACTGCGGGTCTTGGAAAATAATGCTATGGTCATCTCGGCAGAGCCATCTGATGAAATAACCAAATCTGAGGCTAATCAGAGTACCGTTCATAATTCTCCAAGGTGGGCGATTGAACTTGACAAGTCACTGAGTGCCTATTCAAACCAATTGACCACCCTCTACATTGGTTGCGATGTAATTCTGCTGATTATTGCCTCATCCCTACTGTTAGCGTTTTGGGGTGGACGTTTTTCCCAATCCTGGCAAATGATTGCCGCTGCAACATTTTGCCTGTACATTGCAGATATGTGGTTTAAGTATGCTGAGACTAGACCGAACTACCAAAGTGGCGGTTTACCAGAAGTCTTTTTTGTATTCAGTGGTGTATTGTTTGCAATAGGGGCTGCCCTGGAATATCAAATATCGAGCCGTTCCCGTCGTGGTTCACGCAGGCGAGCTGAAAAAGTAGCATGAGTCCAAGAAAACTATCTGATGTCGATAAACAGGACATCCTAGAACTATATCGACAGACAGCAGAGACAACCTCAACGCTGGCTGACCGTTATGGAGTTAGTAACTCCACCATTAGCCGTATCCTTAAGAGCAACTTGTTGGAGGCAGAATACGAGGCTCTAATTCAACAAAAGCGCTCTAATCGTACTGCTGAAAATGTCTCCTCTTCTACTGTCAAAACCGCTAAGCCTGTGGTAGAAACAGCCACTAAATCATCACTAGTTGTACTCAAAAATGAACCATTAGCAGAATCTGTCAGTGATTTATTCACTTCAACCTCTACTGATGGACGTCGGCGGCGTAAGCGTTCCTCTGTGGCTGCTCAACCACCAGTGGAGGAAGAGGAGCAACATACCCAATTACAACTTGATATTACCACATCAGGTTCAGAGGAAGATAAGTCTGTTGATCACCAAGATCAATTATTACCTGAGCATAAGGGACTAGCAACTAGGAGATTCACCGAGTTGTTGGACGAAGATTTAGGGGATTTGGATCAAGATGATGATTTAGAGGATTTGGAGGATTTGGATGATCTAGATGACCTAGATGATCTAGATGACCTAGATGACCTAGATGAAGATTGGGACGATGACTTGCCAGATCCTGAGATTCACGAATCCATCAGAACCTCTGTGGCTAAAAGCGGTTCTTACATTGAAATTTTGCCCCTCTCGGAAGCTTCTCTTCCTAAAACCTGCTATTTGGTAGTCAGCCGAGCGGCGGAGTTAATTGCTCGCCCTCTGAATGAGTTTAGCGACCTCGGACAAATTCCTGACGAAGAAGTTCAAGAGACAACCTTGCCAGTATTTGAAAACCATAGGGTAGCACGGCGTTTTTCTAATCGTTCTGAGCGAGTCATCAAGGTTCCTGATGCTCAGATGCTTCAGAAGACCTCTTCTTATTTGCAAGCTAAAGGAATTACCCGATTATTAATTGATGGTCAGGTCTATTCTATTTAATATCAAGTCCGTTGGCTTCTGGGTGAGGGACTTTCGCCCTTAGGGTTTTAGGGAGTCGGGAGTCGGGAGTCGGGAGTCGGGAGTCGGGAGTCGGGAGTCGGGAGTCGGGAGTCGGAATTCCCCCTACTGCTGGAGGAAGGGTGGGAGGGGGGAAGGAAATGGAATGTACTTTATAAGTATGAGAAACGCTATAAATCTTGATATAACTTAACTTGATATCACTTAATTGATATAACTTAAGCGCGTTGAGCCAGGGCAAATAGTTGGTCAGCTGTGGACTCAATCAGCTCCCGTTTAACTAGTCGGGAACGCCAAGATTCTGGTATCCCTTGCTCTCCATAAAATGCTCCTGCCAATTGTCCGTAAACTGCCCCGGTGGTATCAGCATCATCACCTAAGTTGACGGCTAACAGACAGCCTTCCCGAAACGAGCTACTGTGCTCAAAGGCCCATAAAGCTGCTTCTAAGGATTTCACGACATAACCAGTCCCCTTAATTTCTGGGGGCTGGCGGTATTTGAAGGATCCTGTGGCAATTTCGTGTATTTCCCCAACCATTGGGTTTTCTTGCCAGTATTGAGGAATGGGGCAATAGAGTTCCGAAAGCAGTTCTTCTTTGCTTACTCCATTAACTGCTCCCACTAGCAGCGCCCCCAAGTAGCGACAGGCATCGACAGCGCTTGCTACTCCATGAGTGGTGCGTGAACTATCACCAGACTTCTCGATCGCTTCTTTTGGTTTTTTAGCATAAAACAAAGGCACAGGAGCCAAGCGCATGATAGACCCATTACCAGCACTACGGGGAGCTGTGGAACCACAGTAAGGGTTTTGGGTTATTTGAAATTGCTGCAAGGCTTGGGATACTGTGTTTCCAATGTCAAAACACTGACCTGTGCTGCTGAGATAACCTTCTCGGGACCATCGCAGATACTGTTGTAATTGATCAACTGGATCAAACCCCTGTTGGTCAATCAAACTATGGGCTAAACACAGGGCCATGGATGTATCATCAGTCCAGTAGCCTGGCTTCAAACCAAAAGGCCCACCACCCACCATATCTTCAATCGGGGTGAAGGAGCCTGGTGCCTTAAACTCTAAAGTAGTACCGACTGCATCCCCGACAGCCAATCCTAACAGACTGCCACGGTAACGGTGAATTAGCTCCATATTAGCTCCATTGGATAATTCCTCTTCTAATCCATAACCTCTGCTAATCTAGTGTCGTGTTCTTTGCATCTTCGCGGTTAATCAAAATCCTGATTAGCCCAACACCCTCACCCGGAGCTTGTTCAACCAATGAAACCGTTACTGAAACTCTGGCCTATAGCCTTGGTAAATAGACTGGTTTCTTTTAAGCAAACCATTAAACGTCAGGGTTGGTGGATTTTGCTATTTGTGATCGGGATGATAATTCCTCTATGCCAGCTTTCCCCATCCTACGCCAGTGGCACCTTTAAAGATGTCCCAGACAATTATTGGGCACAGCCGTGTATCACCAAACTAGCACAACAAAATATTATCAGGGGTTACCCAGATGGTACCTTTAAACCGAATGCTCCGATCACCAGAGCTGAGTTTGCTGCACTGCTTCTGAAGGCTTTCCCTAGTGCTCCTCAAGTGCGCAGTGACCAAAAATTCGTAGATGTACCAACTAATTACTGGGCTAATCAGGCTATTCGTAATGCTGATAAAACGGGATTTTTGGCTGGCTATCCTGGTAGAGTTTTCCGGCCTAAGCAAAATATCCCTCGTGTCCAAGCGTTAGTATCTTTAGCGAGTGGATTGAAGTATAAACCGGTTAACTCTTCCGTAGAAACTTTAAAGGCAGCGTTTACTGATGCTACGGCAATTCCGAACTATGCCCAAAATGCGATCGCAGCAGCTACGGAAAATCAGATTGTGGTCAATCCCCCTAATGTGAAGCAATTCAAACCTAACCAACAAGCTAGTCGAGCTGAGGTAGCTGCTTTTTTGTGCCAAGCTACCCAAACCACTGGATTGATTCCTAATCAATACATTGCTAAGGTTGAGCCACCAACTCCTGGTTCTACTGAAGCGGAGTTAAGAGGGGTATGGCTGACAAATATTGATAGTGAGGTACTGTTGTCTACTAAAGCAGTAACGGATAGCCTACAAAAACTTAAGGAGCTCAACTTTAACACGGTATATCCTACAGTGTGGAATTGGGGTTATACACTATATCCGTCTCAAGTAGCTAAACGGGTAGTGGGACTGGAAGCACGAATATCGACGGAGTTAGAGAAAGACTTATTTGACCCAAAGAAGGGGGTGCAGGGAGGACGAGATGTTCTCAAAGAGATTGTCGAGGTGGGACATGACAATGGTTTGAGAGTTATTCCCTGGTTTGAATTTGGCTTCAAAGCACCCTCCTATTCTGAATTAGCCAAACGCCACCCAGATTGGCTGACCCAAACCAAAGATGGGGTCAAGACTCAAACTACTAAAGGATTAGAACCAGAGGATGAAAGACTACAAGAGATTGTTTGGCTCAATCCTTTTAAACCAGAGGTACAGCAATTTATTCAAGATTTAGTTATCGAAATTGTCAGCAACTATGATGTTGATGGTATCCAATTCGATGACCACTTTGGCTTGCCAGTGACCTTTGGTTACGATGATTTCACAGTAGAATTGTACAAAAAAGAACACCAAGGTAAATCTCCCCCCACTGACCCAAAGGATGAGGAATGGGTACGCTGGCGAGCCAACAAAATTACGGATTTCCTAACCAAGCTGTTTCGAGCAGTTAAAGACAGTGTTGAAGACAGTAACAATGATGTGATTATTTCCCTATCTCCCAATCCCCAGCGTTTTTCTTACCAATTCTTTTTAGCTGACTGGGCAAGTTGGGAACAACGGGGTTTAGTAGAAGAACTAATTGTCCAGATTTATCGAGATAATTTCAGCACTTTTATCTCGGAATTAGACCAGACAGAAGTCAAAAGAGCAAGGAGTCATATTCCGGTAGGGATTGGGATTTTAAGTGGTCTAAGAACTCGCTTAGTTCCGGTATCACAAATTCAGCGGCAAGTGGATGCTGTCCGACTGCGGGGATTTGCTGGTGTGTCGTTTTTCTTCTATGAAACCTTGTTGAATATGAGTGATGAACCAGCTTCTGAGCGTGAGAGGGGTTTTGGGATTATGTTTCCTGAATTTGTGAAAGCACCAGATATAGAGGATTGGAAGAAATCCAATTGATCTGGTGGCTGGTGCTTTCAGTAGTGTTAGTTGTTGTTATTTGTTGCTAAAGCATCAGATCTCAAACTAGCACTAATAAAGACTCGAAATTATTCAATTTCTTAGCTTCATTATTATTAGCATATCCATAGACGCGAGGAAGTTGCTTCGTGCTTAAAAGTACTTTTCTGACCTCAGAGTTGGATACATTATAGCGGTTTTTAATTAGGTGAGGTACAAATTTTTGGGTTTTAGGGAACAGGGAACAGGGAACAGGGAACAGAGAATAGGCAATAGGCAATAGGCAATAGGCAATAGGCAAGAGGGAAAAAATTTTGTGTACCTCATTAGGTTATAAATCGCTATAGTTAGGTTTCTGCCAGAAAGAAGGGCAGTAATGGCAGCAATCCCCAATGCCTGACCAACACCAGCATTAAATTCCACAATTCTACCAGCGGATGAAGCAAACCCTTGAAACCCAGAACCAGGACTGACAACGGCTAAATTAGGGACTGTCTTAATTTGGGCATGCTGGATGCCAATGTTGAAAATTGGCTTACTAAAACTTACACTTTTTATCCCGTTCTGAGAGGCTCTGTTACCAAGACCTTCGATACCACCTCGCACATCAAAATGATAGCCAAAGGTTCCCAAAGCAGACCAATTGGGTGTGCCACCTAAGAGCATTTGGGAGCCATAGAGAGGGTTTACCACACCAGTAATATTGCCTGCATGGCGGATATAAAGCTCAGATGCAGGCTTAACGGCTTTCGCTCCGATACCTTTGAGCCAAGTTTCAACGAAATTCATCTCTTCGAGAATCTGAGCAGAGGGTTTAACACCTGCTTGAGCTAATTCCTCTGCTTCAGTGCCATTGACCTTACACAGGAGGACATTCCAGGAAAGCCTACCCCCTGGAAGAATTGCCACATTTCCTTTTAATTTTCCAGGTGGGATATTTTCTCCTTAAGCAGACAAACGGTAATCTTAGCCTGATCAGTACTTATTTGCTACAACGAGATAGCTACCATAGATTGACATCAACGGAAAATGCCAACCTAAATACTGGGATACCCTACCTGATCCATATAATTTAACTCCTGAGAATCCATGCATTTGCAATCTCAATCGCAGAACTTCTGGAAAATGCTGAGTTAAATGGCTGACACCGTAAACTGACATTCCAATGATTTTATTTTTTATGTAATTAGGATTGGGAGTGGTAAGCAACAGCCTTCCGCCAATCTTCAACACTCTTTGGAATTCACATAATGTTTTATCTACATCGGCAGGATACAGGTGTTCAAGAAACTCACCAGCAGTAATCACATCAAAAAATCGATCTTCCATAGGTATGTCTGTTGAAAGACCATAGACTTTTTGTGAATAGCACTCAGGCAAAACATCTAATCTTTCTTGTACACAATCAAGACCAAATAATGTCAGGTTCGGGTTCAACTCCTTAAAACGTAATCCACCTCTACCCGTATTGCAACCTACGTCAAGAATCTTTACAGCTCCTTTCTGAAAAAAACTGAAGAACTGTTCGTACCTTTTCAAGGTAAAAGGGTCGTGTTCTGAACGATTTTGTTGAACATTCTGAACTTCGTACTTCTTATGCAGATTGACCATGTTTGCTTCTCCAATTCAACGTAGAAATGACTAAACTCCAAAGCGTTACTGAATTACCGGATGAATCAGGGATAGACAGGTATGTGCCTCGGTGGCACCGGCACCTCCCAAAACTTCAGGTAATGCACTAACAGTCCGATCGAATGCTTCAGCATTTCTATTGACTTCGAGTCACACAAAGTCTTGGGATGTAGCCGAGCCAGATAGTTCCTCAATCGAGTGAAATAACCCTAGACTCGGGTCATATACAACGGGTTGACGATATCTGGTCACCATCGATGGATGTAGTTGGGATACACCTTGAAACCATCTGTAACATAGAAGAAACACTCCCACAAACCCTTCGTACGCCCACACCAGTTCAAAGGTCATTGTACTACGCTCTCCGATTCCGTAAGCTAGAATACCAGTCAATAGTCAGTTTCTCGGGTTTCTTTTTCCCAGGTGGTGTTAAAGCCAGTAGCAGGTCGAGTTGTAGTCTAGTTAAGACCTCCACCGCCGCAGAGTGAGGAGCATTTCGCTGTAGAGCTGACGGCTGACGGCTGACGGCTGAATGCTTACGTTGAAATCCCTGGTAAGCGAGTTTAATTAAGGTCTCAGGGAGAAGTGTACATTGGTTAATTTGGGAAGTAGATTGCATAGTGATACTTATACTAATTGAGGTACACAAGTTTGGGATTTTAGGGAATAGCGATGCATCGCTTTTTCACCATTATTCCAAAATTTGCTCATCAAGTATGATTAACTAAGGTTGAAGTTTTCCCCAAGAAGCATGTAACTATCAACCTAATCTACAAGGGACGCCAAAGGCGAACAACCGTTCAACCTTCAACCTTCAACCTTCAACCTAACAACCTTCAACCTTCAACTTAACAACTTAACAACCTTGGCCAAAAGCCCACGGGTGCGCGTTCAACCCTTGAAATTAGCCCCCAATTCCTAGCCTTCCTGCCAAAGCGGAATTAATGGGAATCAGAGTTGCAACCATTAAAAATAATGCCAATAACCCCCACAATGCTCGAGTATCATCAAGTTCGGTAATTTCATTGAGGCTAGGACGTTCTAAACTCCGCTGCAAGAACAAAATCAAGATTCCCCAGTACAAAATGATGGGATTGGCTGGATTGATTAAGGCCAGAATCCCCAAAATTACTAAGGTGGCAATGGTAGTAAGTCGAGCAGTTTTGCGTCCGTAGATAGCTTGGACAATTCGCCCACCATCGAGTTGTCCTGCTGGCATTAGGTTCAAAGCTGTTATGGTTAAACCTAGCCAACCGACAATGGTGAGAGGGTGAACATCCACTAAAGACTCTTGGAGAGCACTACCAAGCACTAACTTTGCCAGCCCTCCGACTAAAATGGACGCTTGGAAGAATTCCGCTGGCACCTGAAAAGCACTGCCTTGATGAGAAAGGACTAATCCCGCCATCAGCATCAGTAGAGACACTACACCACCTACGGCTGGTCCGGCTATAGAAATATCAAATAATACTTTTCGATTGGGTAATAATGATTCGAAGCGAACCATAGCACCAAATGAGCCGATTTGCAAGCTGGGAAGGAAAAAGGGTATGCTGAGGCGAACGTCGTGAGCTTTGGCTTGCCACCAGTGACCGAGTTCATGGGTAATCAGAACTATCCAAATTCCGATGGTAATCGGTAAGGCTTCCCGAAACCGTTCTGGTTCACTGAATAAATCAAACTCAAGCAGTAACCCAGATACTTCTAAAGTGGTGAAAAATGTGGCAATTACCAGAACCAGGGCTAATATTTTTTGCGCAACTGTAGTGGTTCGTGGGTCATTGGTACTGGGCAAGACAATGACAACTGGTTTCCCTTCTGGATTATCGACTAAAAATAGCCGATAGCGATCGCTTAATTTTTCCTTTAGATTAGCTGACAAACGAGAATGTACAACTTCTGCATCGTTTCCCCGCAGATTGCCTGTAAAAATTGCCCCTTCCTGATATTTTATAGTTTCCGTCGCAAAGAAGGTATCAATCCCAAAAATCTCTTTAATCAGTTGTAGGTCTTCATCAGGAATTGTAGCTACTCCGATCCTGGTAGTATTCGGACCCTCGGATACGGCAGTTAAATTGTTGTCAGCTGCACTATCTTGCTCCTCAGACTTTTGGGCATCTTTGCTTTGTTGTTGATCCTCGAACAGTTTGGTGGCACGCTCCCGCCAAACCTCATCTTGACCTGCTGCACGTAAGAGCCTGCCCAAGTAGATGTATAGGCCGGTGGAAGCGAGTAGCAGAAATAGGATCCCAACGATATTCAGGTAAATTCCCATGCTGACTAAGCCAAAGAATAATAGCCAGGGCAGTGTCAATACTACTGACTGCAACCAGGCTAAAATTCCCAGCTTGCCGTAAGAACGAGCGCGGTTATAGCCCCAACCTAGAACACCAAGGGCTACAAGTATGATTACCAAAGTGACAGTAGTCTGTGATCCGTTAAACATTATCAATTCAATTTTGATGGAGTACTAGTTTGTTTCCAACTTTGGAGAGCGGCTCTGAGATCACTTTGGTTTTGCTGTAGGAAGCTGGCTCCCTCTACTTGGTCTAATCCTGTCCAGTACATTAGTAGCGCTAGTTTTACCTGGCGTCCACTGCGCTCTAGTAAGTGAGCGCAGTCTTCTCGGCTGAGGTTGGTCAGGTCTTTGAGGATGCGCAGGGCTCGGTCATGAAGTTTCTTGTTGGTCACTGCCACATCTACCATGCGATTGCCGTAGACTTTGCCAAGCTTTACCATGGCTCCAGTGGAAAGGATATTCAAGGCCATTTTAGTGACAGTACCGGCTTTGAGGCGAGTAGAGCCAGCTAGGATTTCCGGACCAACTAGCAGCCGAATATCGATATCAGCATCAATACTGACCTGTTCAGGAGGGACACAAGCGATCGCAATAGTGGTTGCGCCCCGCCGTCGTGCCTCTTGGAGTGCGCCGTGGACAAAGGGTGTGGTACCACCTGCGGTAATGCCTACCACCACATCTAGGTCATGTACCCGGCGATGGGCGATCGCTTTTGCACCATCTTCCCGTCGGTCTTCCAAATCTTCAGAACTCCGCACCAATGCCCCTGCTCCTCCAGCAATGATCCCTTGGACTAGGTCTGGGGGTGTACAAAAGGTGGGGGGACATTCGGCAGCATCGAGGACTCCCAAGCGTCCACTGGTACCAGCCCCCACGTAGAAGAGGCATCCTCCTTGACGCAATGCCTTTGCTGTGCAGTCAATGGCTTGAGCTAGCTGGCTACGAGCTGCTGCGATCGCATCTAGGGTTTTGGTATCTTCTTGATTAAATAGATCGACTAACTCTAGGGATGTCAGCTGGTCAAGGTTCTGACTATTGGGATTAATCTGTTCGGTCAGTAGATGTCCCCGTTGTTCTAAATTTTGCATTATTTATTTAGTCATTAGTTGAAGGTTGAAGGTTATTTGGTTGAAGCTTGAACCGTTGACGGTTGTTCGCCTTTGCCGATTCGGTGTCTGGTAGGTTGTTTGGTTGTTTGGTTTACCGGTCAAGGGGGACAGTTAAAAAGTATTCCTCAAATTTTTATCAGTTTACAATAAATTTTCCAACTGACGGCGAATGCGGTCTAGCTCTGATATTTCTGGTTCTTCGGTTTTCTTGACGTCAGGTTGCCAATCAGTCTTTTCTAGATTTGTTTCCGGTGGCATGGCCAACATTCCTTCAGTAACCAACTCCGAGTCATAACCAGCCGATTGGCAAAACTCTTCAATCTCTTCTAGATCGATAGCTTCCACGGTTGCTGTTGGGAAATCCTGGGCTTCGAGCAATAAAGCAAAGCGGGTAGCATCGTCTTCCTCTTCAAACATCAATACCGTTTGCTTATCGCCAATTTGGATGGTGTGAATTCCCTCGTTTTCTGTCCGGGCATTAAATAAAAGGACGTATACTTGCTTAGGTGCCATCATAAATCTTATATAACCTTAAGTAATCGTTATGTTTTAATTGTTTTTATAGGATATCTGATACCATTTTGCTTTAATGCCAGGGAGAGATAGCAGGAGGGCCAAGAGAGGCAAGAGGGGCAATAAAAAATGGTCTATTTGTAGCATTCTTTGAGCTACTTGATTAACAATTCCACTACAATGCCACTGCTAAACCATCTTAGCAGCAACTGAGCTATCACCACGCTCCCCACTTAGCACGCTCCCCACTTAGGACTGACCGACTCTCCGACTCAGTACTCAGGACTCAACATGCTCCGCAGTCAACACCACCATATCGTGCGATCAAGGTATTGGTTGAATCTTCTTGATTGCGCAGCCAAGCCCACATTTGGTCTCCGAGGCAAAAATGCCACCACTCTCTAGGATGACACCGGAACCCAGCCGAGTACATTAAATTTTTTAACAGCTGTCGATTGTGATGATAAGGCAAGTCTTGCTGATTGGCGTAATAATCGGGATGGGAGCGTGGTGAGACTTCATCAATCTCAGAGCCCATATCAATGGTTTCACCAGTAGCATCCACCAGGGTAATATCTAACGCACCACCTGTACTGTGAGGGGGTGGAGTCATAGGGTTAGAGCTGGGTACTGCCCAAAATTGATAGACTTGTTCCCAAATGGCTTGCTGTTGTTTTTCCGATAGGGTGGTTGGGTTGAGTTGTTGGGCCTGAGCTACTTCAGCAAAGGTATGGTCAACCATGAATTGTTGGACTTCTACCGGTCGATAGCCATCAAAAATCTGGATGCGCCAACCTGGATGCTGCTGTTGGAGTTGGCTTTGAGCCACAAAGAGTGCTTCTATCACACTCTGGCGCAGATAATAAGGGGAAGCTTTACCATAAGGTGCCCCCAGTTTTTGGTAGGGATGAGGGGTACGAGCGGCAAATTGTTCTAAGGGAATGGGGATGAGGGGTTCTCCACACTCTACAATTGGGATTTGCTGATAAGGTTTCATAAGTTATAGCAGTTATCAGTTTTTTCAGCATACTCAAACCACAAGAGTCACTACTTCTTCTCTGTTCCCTGTTCCCTGTTCCCTGTTTCCTGTTCCCTGTTCCCTGTTCCCTGTTCAACACTTCTAGATTTATCGCTATTACCATTAGGATAAACGTCAGGCACGGGATCATAACCTCCTGGATAGAGAGGATGACACCGTAGAATACGCCGAATTCCTAGCCAACCGCCCCGAAAGACACCAAACCGCTCAATGGCTTGGATAGCATACTGGGAACAGGTTGGTCGAAAGCGGCAGACTGGGGGAAATAGGGGGGAAATAAACGCTCGATAGCCTCGAATTAGCCAAATCAGTAAAAGTTTCATGTAATGGTCACCCCATCTAATACAGTAATAAATAGGTCTTAAAGTATGCTGCCATCAGATCCTTGTTTAATTCTGTACCCTGGATAGAATCAATCCCAACCCTATGGCTGCAAATTGCACTGATTGCTGTCGGTCTCGGTGCGATTGTGCTGCTGGCGGAAACACTACATCAGCGCACCGCCAGGGATTCAGAAATTACCCGTAAAATTGTTCACATTGGCACGGGTAACGTTATTTTAGTGGCTTGGTGGCTACAAATACCTGCCTGGGTAGGTATCTTGGCATCAGTTATCGCTAGTGCGATCGCTCTTTTGTCCTATTACATTCCTATTTTGCCTGGTATTAACAGCGTTGGGCGGAAAAGTCTAGGCACTTTCTTCTATGCTGTCAGTATTGGTGTCGTGATTGCCTGGTTTTGGCCCTTACAACAATTCCAGTATGCCGCTATTGGTATTTTAGTGATGGCATGGGGGGATGGACTGGCAGGACTGATTGGTCAGAAATTTGGCCAACATCCCTATCAGGCTTGGGGGATGCAAAAAAGCTGGGAAGGGTCTGGGACCATGGCGGTAACTAGCTATGTCGTCAGTAGCCTGATCCTTTTAGCTGTTCAAGGTAATGTCTGGGAAACCTGGTTGATGTCAATTGCGATCGCATTCTTTGCCACAGTCTTAGAAGCCTTCTCCAAGTTCGGTATTGATAATCTCACAGTGCCTCTCGGTAGTGCAGCAGTAGGGTTCTTTTTAAGTCAAATCCTCACCTTGGGTTAAAGGGTTCTTGAAATAGATCAGTTTATGAGCTTGTGCTTGAAAGTAGATATTAAACTAAGAATAAATCAAACGTTGATAGGAAGGGAGAGTTGATTCAATGTTAAAGTTTTACAATAATCCCATGTCCAACAATGCCCGACGGGTATGGATTGCTTTATTAGAAAAACAGATTGAGTTTGAGCCTGTTGAAATAAAATTAGATGGTGATCAATTTACGCCAGAATTTATTGAAATCAATCCTTTTCATCACGTTCCAGTCCTAATCGATGATGGATTTAAAGTGATAGAATCCTTAGCCATCTTAGATTATTTAGAAGCTAAATATCCAACTCCTGCTCTTATGCCCACTGACCCCCAAGCTATTGCTACAGTGAGGATGATAGAACTGGTCAACGTCAATGAGCTTGCTCCTGCTATCGTAACATTTATGCGCCATAACTTGGAGATTGAAGTAGAAGCCAAAAAATTAGAACAAGCTCAAAAACAAGTTGCCACAGTGATGAAATTTTATAACGAAAAATTGGGCAATAAAAACTATTTTGTAGAAGGGCAATTTACGGTAGCCGATATTGTCGCCGGTTTGTCGGTATATTTTATGAGCAAGATCGGCGTTTATTTAGCTGACTATCCCTCAGTCCAAAATTGGCAAACAGCTTTACAGCAACGGGAAAGTTGGCAGCAAGTGCAACCAACACCAGAAGAGTTTGAAATGTTTAAAGCAAAGGTGAAAGCAATTTTGTCACGCTAAACCACTAGAAAATTGGCAACGCCTGAGTTAACGGGAGTAGGGAGTAGGGAGTAGGGAGTAGGGAGTTATGAGAACCGCTAAATTACCACATGACCTACATCACAGTGTTCGCTCCCAGCTTAAATCATCCCGTCAATAGGCAACCCGACATTAGCTGTAGGGGCGCACAGCGTGCGCCCCTAAGGGTGTTGTTTATTCCAGCAATAACCGCTATAGTTAGCGTTCAAATTCTAGCTAAATTCAAAGAATTTACCGAAGAATTTACCAAGATGCCTCTTTTTGCTCAAAGGGGTCACCGCTAAAGGGTTGAACACCAATAGCAGGATAAATGTCATCATTAGGACCAAAAATCCTAGCTACTGCTTCAGAAAGATATTGAATACTGCTTTCCAATAGTTTGTAAAAACCCATAAAATTGCTCTCCTGAATTAGTTGAGTTAGAGTTGAAAACAGCAGCAGTGGTTATAATTACCGCGAACCTTTAGCTTTTCTGGTGGTTCACGATTACTTTCCTGCTCTCATCAAATTGCTGTTCTCAAATTATTGAGTATTAACTCTCAGTAAAGACTGAAAGACGTTTTTGTCTTGGTGTACTTAATCTTATCGAAAATTATCGATTTGGGATCAGTATTAGTAATATTTGTTTGGCAATATTTGCAATACTTTTATCAAGGTTAACTAATCACTAAGATTTGTTTGGTAATTTTGAGATGCTTGTTAACAAATCTGTACCTATTTAAAGTTCCTTTACCTTATGTTAAACATTACTACTTAAACAGTACTACCATGAATGATAAACACCAGGAATTAATACCTACACCTGAGGACTATAGCTTATTAACTGACCTGTATCAGCTGACCATGACAGCCTGTTATAGTGGTGAAGGCTTAGCCCAAAAACGAGCTTCCTTTGAACTATTTGCCCGACGTTTACCTAATGGCTTTGGTTACTTGATTGCTATGGGACTCGCCCAGGTACTCGACTACCTGGAACAGTTTCGCTTTAGTCCCCAGGCACTAGAAGCATTACAACAAACAGACATTTTTCAGGGAGCACCGGAACAGTTTTGGTCACTCTTAGCAGAAGGAAGCTTCACCGGTGATGTCTGGGCAGTGCCCGAGGGAACCGCAATGTTTGCTAATGAACCGTTGTTGCGGGTGGATGCTCCTCTGTGGCAAGCACAGATAGTAGAAACTTACCTACTCAATACAATTAACTATCAGACCTTGATTGCCACTAAGGCAGCACGGCTCAGAGATGTGGCGGGGGCCGAGGCTACCTTACTAGAGTTTGGCACTCGACGAGCCTTTAGTCCTCAGGCATCCTTGTGGGCAGCACGAGCAGCTATAGCAGGTGGGTTGGATGGCACATCTAATGTATTAGCAGCCCTGAAATTAGGATGTCAGCCTAAAGGAACCATGGCTCATGCTTTGGTCATGGCGATCACAGCAGTATCTGGAAGTGAGCAGGATGCCTTTACGGCCTTTTATCGGTATTTTCCCAATGCTCCCTTATTAATAGATACCTACGATACTGTAGCAGCCGCTAAGAGTCTGGCTCAACAAATCGCAGCTGGAGAAATCCAAGTGACTGGAGTACGTTTGGATTCTGGGGATTTAGTGACCTTGTCCCAAGAGGTGCGATCGCATTTACCCAATGTCTCAATTTTTGCCAGTGGGGATTTAGACGAGTATGAAATAGCCAGACTCAAACAGGCTGGTGCTTGTATCGACGGTTATGGACTCGGAACTCGCCTAGTCACTGGAAACCCAGTCAATGGAGTCTACAAATTAGTAGAAATTGATGGCATTCCCACCATGAAACAGTCCAGTAGCAAAGTCACCTATCCAGGACGCAAGCAAATCTATCGCCAATTTCACCAAGATACAGTTATCAAAGACCGGCTAGGATTAATGGCTGAATCCTGCCAAGATCATGAACAACCCCTGCTGGAACAAGTCATCAAACAAGGTCAACGACTCAAGCCACCAGAATCCTTAGACGTCATCCAAAAACGCACAGCTGCCTCTGTTGCTAGTCTTGCGACGTCAACCCGACAACTTCATCAGCCAACCCCACTACCGGTAGAAATTTCTGATGCCCTACAGCAGCTCACCATAGCTACCTCCAAAGGGTAAGCTGTCAAACATTAATCAATAACTTAGATTGAATGCCAACTGCTCTATTTCCTACTCCCGTCTTGATGCAGTCGCTCATGGGGGAAACCCCCAAGACCGCTTAGGTGCGCTTTCCGTTGGCGAATTAAATTCGCCACGGGTCGCACCTCTGCATCGCTACTCCCTGCTCCCTAAAAAACCAGAAATATGTACTTAATAAAATCGTAAACCGCTATAACAAATAACTACAAATACCGCCAGCACAGAAGAGACGTGTAAACTACCAAAATCACTGGAAACGCCACTCTTCCAAACTCCATTAATTTGCTAATCTTAATCTTACCAGACTGAAAGCGCTCACTATTCCCAATCACCACCATCAACAACTGTAAGCCATTGAGTACATAAACGATAAAAAAGGCATAGTCTAGAGCCACTACATAGCCAACCCCCTCCGGTAGTGCTTCTATCAAGCTCAGATGGTAAAAGACAATCGCTAGTAGCAAGCCACTTACTGCTTCTACGGAGATGTGATCGAAGGGGAGAAACATGAACAGGTATCCCACCACTACAAAAAACAGTAGAGGCAATAGATTCTTGATACTGAAACTGACTAAATCCCGCTTGATTTTAATAACCACATTGAATCGGGAGTATTCTATATCTAAGTCTGTGTCGATAAATCGTCGATTGCCCAAAGTCGAATCGTTAATCACCGTATCCTGGAAAAAATTAGCATTCTCAACACTCCAATCGGTAATCTTATCAAACACTTTAGCTCTCTTCCAATTTTTGAGAACTTTTTCTGTAGTGGTGTCTCGCATTCCCACGAAGTCCACTACATAAATTAGTTTGTCCCGGGTTAGGTTAAGATGTCGAAATCTGGCTGATAGAGTCTGATGGTCAAACGGGTAATCGTGAAAATCAAACTTTTCATGAAAATCGCCTTTAACCCGGTAGACTTTATAATTAATACCATCATTTAACTCTGTATCTATCGGTTCCTTTAAGGTCAATTTTTCTCCTGAATCTAGCCGCTCAATGCCATAATTTGTGAACTCGATTTGGTCTGCTGGAATATCGCCTTGGTACCTAAACCAAATGTAAAAATCCACCAAATAGGAGGACGTTTTTTCATCTATGTGACTAATCTCATTGATATCCATCCCGGTGTAAACGATATGGGTCTTTACCATATAGTTATTACCAACCTTTACAATTTCACCACTGTCGAGCTGTTCTTGCAGATTAACAACAGCCCGTAAGTCCGGGATTATTTGCAGCTGGCTAAACGCTGAAATAAAATTTCTTCTATCAAAAATACCCACAAAAAATGGTGCTACTGCATTGCCGTAATAGTCAAAATAAATATTTCTGGTTGCCCCCTTGAATGCCGTTTCCTGGCTATTAATAGTTGCTAAGCTTTCTTTAAGCATCAAACGGTTTTTCGGTAAATCCTCCCAGGTAATATCAGAGCGTTTAATGGCCTCAACAATGGCTTTTGCCGCATCATAATAGCAAGTCGCCACCCATCCCGGCGCTTGTTTGTAATTCTTTTCAAAGTCGTTTCTGAACTGTTGACCGCCATCATCAGAAATGTCAAAAATAATCGGAGCAATGGCATAAATTCCATTGGTAAAGAAGCCTGGTTCATTCCTCTCCTCTGGGGAGTCTTCAAACCGTTGCCCCAAGGATATTTCGGCTAAGGAGTCACCGCCAAAAATGGGGAAATCCATCCCAGAACTCTTCATTTTGGCAATTAATCCAGCCACTTGATTGCGATTCGCTGTCATCACAATCACTCCTGGGTCTTTCCCGCTATTTTTTAAAGCCAATAAATCTTGATAAATCGTTTCTATGGCTTGGTCTATATCATCCCCTAATACCCACTTACTGACTACTTCTCCCCCTAACTGCCGAAAGGTCTCTTCAACAGTCTTCCCTAAGGTCAAGCCATAAGTGCTGGGGCTGTAAACTAGGCTAATATTGGAAGATCCCAGAATCTTTTGGATATAATTGGCGATAAAAGTACCCTGAGCACTGTTAGAAAAAATGGTGCGAAAATACCAACTGTTCGATTGGGTGAACCCATCAGCAGTAGCTGAGCCGGTCACCGCAGGAATCTTATGGTGTTGATAAACTTCACCAGCAGCCGTAGATACCCCACTACTGTAATGACCAATCACTGCGATCGCATTTGATTGAGCAATCTTCTTCGCAACCTGCCGTGCCACATCCTGATTTCCTTGGTCATCATAAACCTCTAGCTTCAACTTTTTGCCCTTAACACCACCAGCCTTGTTAACTTGGTTAATGTAAAGTTCAGCACCGTCTACCATTGCTCTGCCTGAGCGTTGTGCTGATTCACTAGCATTGCTTAACGGAGCTGCGATCGCAATGGTTATCCTCTCTTGATATCCCTGGAAGGTATCGATTGCTACAACTGTAGCGCAGGCAAGCAGTACTATAGATACTAATACGATGGCTTTTTTTAGCATATATCACCTGATCAGTTGAATGGTCACAGATTACAGGTTACAGGTTACAGGTTACAGGTTTAACGTTACAGGTTACAGGTTGAAGGTTACAGGTTGAAAGTTACAGGTTGAAGGTTACAGGTTGAAGGTTTAACGTTATAGTTTACAGGTTTAACGTTATAAAGTTTATATTTTACGTTACAGGTTACATGTTACATGTTTAACGTTACAGGTTGCCAGTTATACATCCGGCTTTCAGTTGTTAACCCTCTAATCTTCAACCATCAACCATCAAACCATCAAACCATCAACCATCAAACCTTCTATCTTAAACCATCAACCATCAAACCATCAACCTTGGCCAAAGGCCACGCTACGCGAACAACCATCAACCTTGGCCAAAGGCCACGCTACGCGAACAACATTCAACCATCAAACCATCAACCTTGGCCAAAGGCCACGCTACGCGAACAACATTCAACCATCAAACCATCAACCTTGGCCAAAGGCCACGCTACGCGAACAACCATCAACCTTGGCCAAAGGCCACGCTACGCGAACAACATTCAACCATCAAACCATCAACCATCAAACCTTGGCCAAAAGGCCACGCGATCGCTGAAAGCGGGACTTCGTCCATCGCGTTCAACCTTGGCCAAAAGGCCACGCGATCGCTGAAAGCGGGACTTCGTCCATCGCGTTCAACCTTATCTGGCTTCGTGAGTGGGCAATCACGCCCTTGCTGCAATGGCGGCGATTAAACCTTTCTAAAAACCACGAATTAGAACTGTCAAGAACATTATTTAAAACAGGATAAAGGCTTGTGAAAAATGATCAATGATCAATGATTAATAGACTGAATTCTAGCCAAGTCAACCTTTTTACAATCAACCTTGTCTAAAAAAAACATCCCTTAGGACTTTTAGAATAAACTAGGTGGCCATTTAATCAATATTTTTTTAATTTTATTCTATCTATTGACTTTATTCTATCTATTACTTATTTTTAATATATACCAATCCTAAATGATTTTGAAGAAAAATGAGATATCATGGAATATAAATTTACCACCATGTTCTCATGACTCTGGAAGAATTTATAGCTAGCAATCGAGACCCTAGAGAGCTAAAGCGAGCAA